>DATNKH010000038.1:0-7462 GCA_035603475.1 Thermoanaerobaculia bacterium | reverse complement strand
TGATCATCAGCGGTTCGATCAGCTTCATCAGGCCCGCCACGGCGGTGTCGACCTCTTCCTCGTAGAAATCGGCGATCTTGGCCAGCATCTGGTCGAGGGCGCCGGTCTGCTCGCCGACGTTGATCATCTGCACCACCATCGCCGGGAAGACCTTGGTGTCGGCCAGCGGCTCGCTCACGGTCTTGCCCTCCTCGACGCTCTTCCGCACCGCCATGATGGCGTCCTCGACGATGGCGTTGCCGGCGGTCTTGGCGGTGATCTCGAGGCCGTCGAGGATCGGCACGCCCGAGGCGGTCAGGGTGGCGAGGGTGCGGCAGAAGCGTGCCACCGCGATCTTGCGCAGCAGCATGCCGATCACCGGGATCTTGAGCAGCGCGCCGTCGATGATCCGGCGGCCGCGGTAGGTCTTGTGCCACCTGTTGACGCCGAAGCAGGCGGCGATGACGATGATGACGATGAAGATGAAGTAGCGGCCGACGATGTTGCTGGCCCCCACCACGATGCGGGTGATCAGCGGCAACTCGCCGCCCAGGCCGGCGAACAGCTGGGTGAAGACCGGGATCACCTTCCACAGGATGATGAAGACCACGAAGGCGGCGATGACGATGACCGACACCGGGTAGATCAGCGCCGACTTCACCTGGCTCTTCAGCTTGACCGCCTTCTCGATGTAGGTCGACAGGCGCTGCAGGATGACGTCCAGGATGCCGCCCGCCTCGCCCGCCGCGACCATGTTGACGTAGAGGTTGTCGAAGGCCTTCGGATGCTTCTTCATCGCCTCGGCGAGCGACGAGCCGGCCTCGACGTCGGAGCGCACGGCCTGGATGACCGTCTGGAAGGTGCGGTTCTCCTCCTGATCGCCGAGGATCTCCAGGCACTGCACGAGCGGCAGGCCGGCGTCGAGCATGACCGAGAACTGGCGGGTGAAGATGGCGACGCGCTTCTGGCCGATGCCGCGCGGGATCCGGGGCAGCAGCTTGATCTCGCGCCCCTTCTCGCGGATCGTCGTGACCTGGATCTGCTGGCGCCGCAGCACGGCGATCGCCGCCGCCTGGGAGTCGGCCAGCAGCTGGCCCTCCTGGGGTTGACCGGCCCGCGTGCGACCTTTCCAAACGAAACTGGGCATCGTGAAGCTCCCCCTGATGTTCTCCGGCGGATGTTCTCTCCGGCTGACGTTCTCCGGGCGGTGGTCGACGTTCCCGGCTGGCTCAAGCCTGCGGCGCCAGGTTCATGCTGGCGGGGCCGCGGGCGATGATCTCCTGGAGCTCCTCCGGGTGGGACGAGCGCAACATCGCGGTCTCCAGGGTGATCGTGCGCCGGAAGTACAGCACGGCGAGCGACTGGTTGAAGGTCTGCATGCCGTGCTTGGCCTGCCCGGCCTGCATCATGCCGTAGATCTGGTGCACCTTGTCCTCGCGGATCAGGTTGCGGATCGCCGCGCTGGGCACCAGGATCTCCATCGCCAGCGCCCGCCCCTTGCCGCCGGTGCGCGGCAGCAGGGCCTGGCACAGGATGCCTTCCAGCACCAGCGACAGCTGGGCGCGGATCTGCGCCTGCTGGTGGGCCGGGAAGACGTCGATGATGCGGTTGATCGACTGCGCCGCGGAGTTGGTGTGCAGGGTGGCGAAGGTCAAGTGGCCGGTCTCGGCGATGCGCAGCGCCGACTCGACGGTCTCGAGGTCGCGCATCTCGCCGATCAGCACCACGTCGGGGTCCTGGCGCAGCGCCGAGCGCAGCGCGTTCTCGAAGCTGTGCGTGTCGGCGTGGATCTCGCGCTGGTTGACGATGCAGTTCTTGTGGCTGTGCAGGTACTCGACGGGGTCCTCGACGGTGACGATGTGCTCGTGGCGCTCGCGGTTCACCTTGTCGAGCATGGCGGCGAGGGTGGTGGACTTGCCGGAGCCGGTGGGACCGGTCACCAGCACGAGGCCGCGCGGCTTCTCGCACATGCGCTCGATGACCGCCGGCAGGCCGAGCTCGCGGAAGCCGCGGATCTCGAAGGGGATCTGGCGGAACACCGCGGCGATGGCGCCGCGCTGGTGGAAGATGTTGGCGCGGAAGCGGGCCAGCCCCTTGAGGCCGAAGGAGAGGTCGATCTCGAGGTTCTCCTCCAGCCGGTGCTTCTGATTGTCGGTGAGAATCGAGTAGCAGAGCTGCTTGGTCTCGGTGGGCGTCAACGGCGGCAGGTTCATCTGCCGCAGGACGCCGTCGATGCGGACCTGGGGCGCAGAGTTGGTGGTGATGTGCAGGTCGGAGCTGCCCTGCCCCACCATATCCTTGAGCAGTTGATTGAGAGTCGGAAGCATGCTCGCCCCAAAGTGCTCTAAGTACCGGCGCAACCAGAATCTTGGGGCGATCTTACACCACCCCGCGAAGCGAAGAGAAGCGGCCTGATCGAGCGGGTGGGCCGCCGCTGCCGGCGCTCAGGTGCCGGCGGCCGGCGCCGGCGTCTGGGCGGAGACGGTGGCGGCCGCCAGCAAGAGGGCGGACAGCACGACGCTGCCGGGCCGCGGCGATCTGCTCCGGGCTGCGATCATCTTGGATCCTCCACGGGCGTCGATGGACCGGATTCTACCGCGGCCGCCACCGGCGGCTGGCCGCCGCCGGGGACTGCGCTATCGTTGCGGCGTGAGCGGCCACGAGTCCCACGAGGAGGAGATTCTCGGCAAGGCTTATGACGCGCGGCTGATGCGGCGGCTGCTGGCCTACGTCCGGCCCTACCGCCTGATGACCGCCGGCGCGGTGGCGCTGATCCTCGCCTCCTCGGCCCTGCAGCTGGTGGGGCCGCTGGCCACTGCCGTCGCCCTCGACCTGTTCGTGCGCCCGCCGCAGGCGCGCGCCGCCCACCTGTCGAACGTCAGCCTGATGGTGCGGCACCAGTTGGTCGCCCACGGCGTCGATCCGGCCCATGTCCAGGCGTCGGGCCTGACCGTGGTGGCCGTGGTCTACATCGCCGCGCTGCTGCTGACCTTCCTCACCATCTATGCCGAAGGCTACGTAATGATGCTGATCGGCCAGTACATCATGTACGACCTGCGCAACCAGATCTTCGCCCACCTGCAGCGCCTGCCGCTCGCCTTCTTCGACAGGAATCCAATCGGCCGCCTGGTCACGCGTGTCACCACCGACGTCGATGCCTTGAACGAGATGTTCACCTCGGGGCTGGTGGAGCTGCTCGGCGACGTGCTGCTGCTGGCCGGCATCGTAGTGGTGCTGTTCTGGCTGGACTGGCGGCTGGCGCTGGTGGCGTTCTCGATCGTGCCGCTGCTGGCACTGCTGACCGGCTGGTTCCGGGGCGGGGTGCGCCAGGCCTTCCGCGAGGTGCGGGTCAAGATCGCCGCCATCAACGCCTTCCTGCAGGAGCACATCACGGGCATGCCGGTGGTGCAGCTGTTCGGGCGCGAGGCGCGGGCCTACGCGGAGTTCGTCGAGATCAACGACCGCCACCGCGTCGCCAACGTGCGCTCGATCTTCTACTACGCCGTCTATTTCCCCGGCGTCGAGCTGATCACGGCGCTCGGGATCGGGCTGCTGGTCTGGGTGGGAGGCGGCCAGGCGCTGGCCGGAGCGGTGTCGCTCGGCGCGCTGATCGCCTTCCTGCAGTACGCGCAGCGCTTCTACCAGCCGCTCTCGGACCTGTCCGAGAAGTACAACATCCTGCAGGGCGCCATGGCCAGCTCGGAGCGCATCTTCCGGCTGCTCGACACGCCGGTCGGGCTCGAGTCGCCGCCGGGAGCCTACGCCCCGCGGCGGGTGCGCGGCGCGATCGAGTTCGACCAGGTGCGCTTCAGCTACCTGCCGGGCGAGCCGGTGCTCAAGGGCGTCTCGTTCCGGGTGCAGCCGGGCGAGACGCTGGCGGTGGTCGGCCACACCGGGGCGGGCAAGAGCACGCTCGCCAACCTGCTGCTGCGCTTTTACGACATCGACTCCGGTGCGGTAAGGGTGGACGGCGTGGACGTCCGCGAGTGGTCGCTGCCCGTGCTGCGCCGCGCCATCGGCATGGTGCTGCAGGACGTCTTCCTGTTCGCCGGCACGATCGCCGAGAACATCCACCTTGGCGACGCCTCGATCGACGACGCCCGCCTGCGCTGGGCGGCCGGCGAGGTGCACGCCCTGCCCTTCATCGAGCGGCTGCCGGGAGGGATGCAGGCGCCGGTGCGCGAGCGCGGCGCCGGGCTGTCGGTGGGCCAGAAGCAGCTGATCGCTTTCGCGCGGGCCCTCGCCTTCGACCCCCGCATCCTGATCCTGGACGAAGCCACCTCGTCGATCGACACCGAGACCGAGCAGCTGATCCAGCAGGCGCTCGAGCGTCTGCTGGCAGGACGCACCAGCGTGGTGATCGCTCACCGCCTGTCGACCATTCAGCGGGCCGACCGCATCCTGGTGATGCACAAGGGGGAGGTGCGCGAGGTCGGCACCCACCAGGAGCTGCTCGCCCTGCGCGGCATCTACTATCGCCTCTACCTGCTGCAGTATCGCGAGCAGGAGCTGGAGCGCCACGCCCGCGAGGAGCACGAGCAGCAAGAGCAGGAGCCGGCGGCGCGCTATCCTTAGCGCGGTGGCTCTCCAGCTCGATCTCTTCTCATCCTCGCCCCCCTCGCCGGATGACGGGCGCGGCGAAGCCGACGCATCCCGCGCCGGCGCATCTTCGGCGCCGACCCCGGCCGACTTCGACCTTGGCGATCCTGGCGACCCTGGCGACCCAGCCGACCCTGGCGAGCTGAGGCCGGGGGTGGTGGTGTGCCGCGGCCCGCGGTCGGCCGAGGCGCGGCTGCTCTCCTGGCTGGACGCGCTCGCGGCCGAGGCGCGGCGCGACCCGTCCAGGCTGGCGCTGCCGGTGCGCGTGGTGGTGCCGTCGCGCAGCCTGCGGCGGCACGTCGCGGCGCGGCTGGTACGGCCGCGTCCCGCGCGGCCTGGCTCGGCCCGGGCTCCCCGCGCGGCGATGGCGGGGGTGATCGTGCAGACGCTGTTCGGACTGGCCGGCGAGATCCTCGAGCGCGCCGGTGTGCCGGCCCCGCGCGGCGCGCTGCTCTTCGAGACCCTGGTCGAGCGCGCCGCGCGCGGCGACGAAGGCTTGCGCCGCGAGCTGGGCGACCTGGAGGACGGCTTCCTGGCGGTGGCGCCGGCGGTGGCCGACCTGCTCGACGCGGGTCTCGAGCCCGTCCATGCCGAGGCGCTCGACGAGGCGTTGGCGAGCGACGGCCCGCGGGCGGCCGGCCGCGCCGCGACAGAGCGGGCGCGCGCCGTGGTGCGGGCGGCGGCGCAGACCGCGGCGTGGCTGCGCGAGCTCGGCCTGGAACGGCGCTCCGGCTGGCTGCGCCAGGCCGCGGAAGCGCTGCGGACGGCGGCGCCGGAGCAGGTCCTGCCGGCCCGCGCCGTGCTGCTGCATGGCTTCGTGGCGGCGAGCGGCGTCGCCGCGGACCTGATGTCGGCCCTGCTGCGCCAGCACGGCGCGACGCTGCTGCTCGACCGGCCCCCGGTTCCCGGGGCGGAGCAGGGCAGCGAGACCGCCGCCACCGCCCGCCTGGCCGAGCGCGCCGCCGCGGCCGCGGCGCTGGCGCCGGCGATCCCAGCAACGCGGGAAGCGCCAGCGCCCGCGGCGACCGCGCCAGGTTCGCCGCCGCCGGACGCGGCGCCGCGCCTCGCGACGCTCGAGGCCTTCACCGCTGCCGGCGCCGAAGCCGAGGCGCGGGAGGTCGCCCGCCGGTTGCAGCGGCTGCTCCACGCCGCCGGCGCAGGCGATGTGCGGCCGGAGGGCCTGGCGGTGGTGGCGCGCGACCTCTCGCCTTACCGGTTCGCGCTGCGCCGCCACGTGCGGCGGCTCGGCGTGCCCTTCTCGGGGGTCGGCGAGCGCGGGGGGCTGTTGCCCGCGGGACGGCGCGCCTGGGCGGCGCTCGACCTGCTGCGGTGGGGGCCCGAAGCGCCTGCCGACCGCTGGCTCGACGCCTGCGAGTGGCTGCAACCCGAGCTGCGCGTCGATCTGCGGCTTGCCCTGCGGGCGCTCGGGGCGGCGCGCCTGCGTCACGTCGCGGCGCTGCGCGAGCAGACCTTCGACGCCGGCGTGGCGCTGCCGGTCCGCCAGGGGTTGATGCGGACCGCGGCTGCGCCGCGGGGGGGCAGGGAAGCGCCACCGGCCGAGGCCCGCTCCGGAACCGGGGCAGCCGCGGCCGACTCGCGGGACCTCGAGCCGGCGTCCGCTTCGCCGGAGCCCGGAGCGGCGGCCGAGCCGCTCCCGGAAGACGACGACGAGGGACGGGAGGTGGCCCGGTCGCGGCGGATCTCGGGACACAAGCTGCGCCAGGGAGTGCTGGCCGCGACGCGGGTCCATGACCGGCTGGTGGCATGGCCGCGGCAGGCCGCGGCGTCGATCCAGATGGAGTGGCTGCACGGCCTGCTCGGCGAGCTGGGCCTCGACCGCGACCCGGTGCAGCCGCTGGCGGCGGCGCTCTCCGAGCTGCGGCGCGAGGTCCCCGGCGCGCTGGCGATGGGCCGCGAGGAGCTGCGGCTGCTGCTGGCGCGGGCCCTCGGCGAGAGCGGCCGCTGCCCGCTCGGCGGCGAGGGTGGCGGCGTCCAGATCCTCAGCGTCTCGGAGGCCCGGGGCCGGACCTTCGACCACCTCTTCCTGCTCGGTCTCAACCGCGACGTCTTCCCGCGTCCTTGGCGCGAGGACCCGCTGCTGCCGGACGACGTCCGACAGGTGATGCAGCGCCTGCTGCCCGACCTGCCGCTGGCCCGCGAGGGCCTCGACGACGAACGGCATGCCTTCGCCCAGCTGCTGGCGGCGGCGCCCGCGGTGACGCTCTCCTGGCGGACCGCCGACGACGACGGCAAGCCGCTCTCCACCTCGCCGCTGGTCGAGCCCCTGCTGCAATCCGCCGCGAGCGCCCCCGGGGCAGGGCCTGCCGCACCCGCCGGGATCCGCGGCGGTCCGCTGCTCGCGCCGCGGCCGGCGCCGGCCCTCTACCCGTCCCGGCCATTGCCGTCCGCCGGCGACCTCGCGGCACCGGCAGCCGCCGCGGGTGACGCACGGCCTGCCGACGAGCACGCCGTGATCGCCGCCTTGCAGGGCTCGCGGCACGAGCTCGGGCTGGTGCTGCCCCTTGCCGTCGCGCAGGTGCGGGAGGAGCTCGGGCAGCCGCTGCTGGACCTCGATCCCGCGGCCGTCGCCGCGGCCCGCTGGCGCGTCCTCGAAGAGCTGGACCCGGATCCGCGCACGGCGGCGGGGCGGGCGGCGGCCGCCCGGCTCGGGCCGTTCTTCGGGTTCGTCGGAGCATCGCCGTCGCGCGGCGGCGGCCACCAGCTCTATCTCACCCATCTCGAGGCGCTGGCTGCCTGCCCGTGGCAGCTGTTCCTGGGCCGGCTGCTGCGCATCGAACGGCCGGCGGATCCGCTCGGCGAACTGCCCGGCGCCGACCCCTTGCGCCTCGGCAATCTGGTCCACCGCGCGCTCGACCGGATCGTC
>DATNKH010000037.1:0-3460 GCA_035603475.1 Thermoanaerobaculia bacterium | reverse complement strand
ACGACGCGGCCGTTCTCCATGATGTAACCGAAGTCCGCAATCGACAACGCCAGGTTGGCGTTCTGCTCGACCAGCAGGATGGTGGTCCTCTCCTGCTGGTTGATCCTGCGGATGATGGCGAAGATGTCCTGGACCAGCAGCGGCGCGAGGCCGAGCGAGGGCTCGTCCAGCAGCATCAGCCGCGCCCGGGCCATGAGCGCGCGGCCGATGGCGAGCATCTGCTGCTCGCCGCCGGAGAGGTAGCCCGCGAGCTGGCGACGGCGCTCGCGGAGCCGGGGGAAGTAGTCGAACACCAGCTCGTGGTCGCGCTTGACGGCCGCCCGGTCGTCGCGGGTGTAGGCCCCCATGCGGATGTTCTCGTCGACGGTCAGGTCCTCGAAGACGCGCCGCCCCTCCATCACCTGGAAGATGCCGGCGCGGACGATGGCCTCGGGCTCCATCCGGTCGATGCGCTTGCCCAGGAACCGGATGGAGCCGTCGGTGACCTCGCCTTCCTCCGACTTCAGCAATCCCGAGACGGCCTTCAGCATGGTGCTCTTGCCGGCGCCGTTCGGCCCCAGCAGGGCCACGATCTGTCCCTCCTGAACCGCCAGGGAGATGCCCTTCAGCACCAGGATGGCGCGATCGTAGACGACCTCGACGTTATGGACCTCGAGCATCCGTGCTACATGCCGAGCCACTCGCTCTTACGCGGCACGTCGTAGTCCTTGACCTTGACCAGCGTGCCGTTCTTGACCTGGTAGATCGGGGTCGTGGTGCAGGGGCGATGATCGGTCGGCGTGTAGGAGACGTTGCACGCGATCCCGCCGAGGTCGAAGTTCCGGAGCGATTCCAGCGCGCTCTTGATCCCCTCGCCGGTCAGCTGGCCGGCCTTGTCGGCGCGCTTCAGCCCCTCGACGAACACCGCGGTGGAGGCCCAGCCGCGCACGTAGAGCGCGTCGTGCGGAGTGCCCTTGGCGAAGTCCTGGATCCGCTTCATGCCGGAGACGTTGCTGCCGTAGGGTGGGCTCGGCATCACGCCGGTGACCCCTTCGGCGGCTTCCTTGGCGACACCCGGCAGGGCTTCGCTGAAGCCGTAAGGGTTGGAGCCGAACTTGGTCTTGAGGCCGAGCTTGGCGGCATCCTTCAAGATGATCGAGGTGCTGGTCGTGGTCACGTTGATATAGGCATAGTCCGCGCCGGCCTTCTGCATGGTGAGCAGCTGGCTGGTGGCGTCCTGGAACGTGCCCGGGAGCACGCCGTCGTACACCCAGTCGATGCCGTTCTTCTCGGCGAAGTCCTTGCCCGCGGCGAGCGGCGAGCGGCCGTAGGCGTTGTCGCCGAAGAGGGCGGCAACCTTAGGCTTGCGCGACTTGTCCTTCCAGTCGTCCTTGACCCACAGCAGCCATGCCCGCAGCTGGTCGGAGTAGCTCGGCGCGACGAAGAAGTTGTAAGGGTTCTTGGCGGGGTCGGTGAGATGGGCGGAGAAGGAAGCGGAGAGATAGGGCATCTTGTCCTTCGCCGCCTGCTCGCGCAGCGCTTCCGTGTCGCCCGTGCCCCAGCCGGCGATCAGCACCACCTTCTCGTCGTTGACCAGGCGCTTGTAGAGGGCCACCGCCTCCGGGATCTTGTAGCCGTAGTCGGCGTCCACCAGCTTCAGCCGCTTGCCGTTGATGCCGCCGTGGGCGTTCGTCCATTCGACCGCGTCGCGCACGCCCTGGGCGTAGGACTTGCCGACGTCCGAGGTGATCCCGGTAAGGTCGAAGATGCCGCCGATCTTGATCTCCGCGCCGGAGGCGCCGCCGCCTGCCGCCTGCGCGTGGAGGCCGCGCGGAGCCCCGGCGGCGGCAAGCCACAGCACCGAGGCGCTGGCGATGGCGCTGGCGATGAAGACACGCTGCCTGCCCAGGAAGGTGAAGCTCTTCATAGAAGCCTCCCGAAGGTGAGTGGTGAAGATCTGGGTCGCTGTCGTCGCCTCAGAGTGTAGTGATCGGCCTGAGGGGCTGCAAGGGGGCTGTGGGTGCGTTTCGTCTGCCTCCCTCTGCACCTTTGGGCGAGGGGTCCTAGAGGCACCGACCTCGGATTCTGGTGCCTCGCCCAAGGGAGGCAGAGGGAGGCAGACGAAGCGCACCCACAGCCCTGGCATTACAATGACCGGCCATGAGCGAATCCCCGGCGACGGTGTTCGACAGGATCCTGGCGGGCGAGATCCCCTGCCATCGCGTCTACGAGGACGAGCACGTGCTCGCCTTCCTTGACGTCGGGCCGCTCGCGGAGGGCCACACGCTGGTGATCCCGAAGGAGCGCAAGGCCCATCTGCACGAGCTGTCCGACGAGTCGGCGGCGGCCCTCGGCCGGGTCCTCCCTCGGCTGTGCCGCGCCGTGCTGCACGCTACCGGCGCCACCGACTACAACGTGCTGCAGAACAACGGCCGCCGGGCTTCCCAGGCCGTCATGCACGTGCACTTCCACATCATCCCGAAGGTCGGGCGCACCGGCCTCGGCATCACCTGGCCGGCCGGCAACCTGGAGGCGGCGACCGCCGCCTCACTGGTCGCCAAGATGCGCAGCGCGCTGGCCGCCGAAAAGGACGGCGCGCCGGCCGCCAAGGAGGCACAGCCATGACGGCAGCGGAGGCGACCGGCACCATGCGCGCCGTCGAGATCCAGAAGTTCGGCCTCGACCATCTCGTGCTCGTCGAGCGTCCCGTGCCCAGGCCCGGCCACCGTCAGGTCCTGGTGCGCGTGCGCGCCGTTTCGCTGAACAGCCGCGACCTGATGATGGCCGAGGGCCGCTACAACCCCAAGCAGAAGCTGCCCCTCATCCCCTGCTCGGACGGCGCCGGCGAGGTCCTGGCGGTGGGCGAGGGCGTGACGCGCGTGCGTCCCGGCGACCGCGTCTGCAGCATCTTCGCCCAGGGCTGGCTCGCCGGCGAGCCCAGCCGCGACTTGACCCGCACTACCCTCGGCGGCCCCCTCGACGGCACGCTAGCCGAGCAGGTGGTCCTGAGCGACGAGGGCCTGGTCAAGACCCCCGGCCATCTCAGCGACCTGGAAGCCGCCACCCTCCCCTGCGCCGCGCTCACCGCCTGGAGCTCCATGATCGAAGGCGGCCTCGCCCCCGGCGCCACGGTCCTGCTGCAAGGCACCGGCGGCGTCTCGATCTTCGCCCTGCAGCTGGCCGTCATGGCCGGCGCCCGAGCGATCATCACCTCGAGCAGCGACGAGAAGCTCGAGCGCGCCCGCCAGCTCGGCGCCGCGGCCGGCATCAACTACCGCCAGGTCCCCGACTGGGGCCAACGGGTCAAGGAGCTCACCGGCGGCGAGGGCGTCGATTACGTGCTGGAGGTGGGTGGCGCCTCCACCCTGCAGCAGTCCCTGCAAGCCGTCCGCGCCGGCGGCCGCATCTACCTCATCGGCGTCCTGGGCGGCACCGCCACCGAGTTCCCCCTGACCGCCATCCTGATGCGCCGCGTGAAGGT
>DATNKH010000036.1:0-2549 GCA_035603475.1 Thermoanaerobaculia bacterium | reverse complement strand
GGCGCCGGCAGCGCCGGCGGCCGCCCGCGCCTCGACGGTGTCTCCTTCGAGGTGCGGACCGGCGAGATCCTCGGCATCGCTGGGATCGAGGGCAACGGCCAGAGCGAGCTGATCGACGCCATCGCCGGCCTCGCGGACCCGGCTGCCGGCGGCTCGTCCGGCACGATGATCCTGGCCGGCCTCGGCGATCCCGGAGCCGCTGCCGGCATCCGGGCGGCGGCAGCCGGCTCGACGGCCACAGGCGGCGGGCAAGTCGACCTCGCCGGCGCCGGTCCGCGCCGCCGCCGGGAGCTGGGGATCGCCCACATCCCGGAAGATCGCCACCGCCGCGGCCTGCTGCTCGACCTCGACCTGGCGGAGAACTCGATCCTCGGCGCCCACGAGCGGCCGCCGGTGGCCGTCGGACCGCTGCGCGGCTGGCTCGACCGGGCGGCGATCGCCCGGCGCGCCGCGGCGATCCTGGCGCGATTCGAGGTCCACCCGGCGGCGCTCGGCCTGCCGGCCCGCGCGCTCTCCGGCGGCAACCAGCAGAAGCTGGTCGTGGGGCGGGAGCTGTCGCTGCCGCCACGGCTGCTGCTCGCCGCGCAGCCCACCCGGGGCGTGGACCTCCGTGGCAGCGAGCTGATCCACCGCCACCTCGTGGCGCTGCGGGACGGCGGCTGCGCGGTGCTGCTGGTGTCTTCCGAGCTCGAGGAGCTGATGACGCTCGCCGACCGCCTGCTGGTCCTCCACCGCGGCAAGGTCGCGGGCGAGCTGGACCCGGCACGCGCCACGGTGGAGGAGGTGGGGCTGCTGATGACCGGCGGAGGCGTGAGAGCGTGATGACCGAGGACCGGGACGGCGGGCCGCCGACGCATCGACTGGCCCTCGCGCGCCTGAGACCGGCGCTCGCCCCGCTGCTCGCGCTGCTGGCGGCCCTCGCTGCCGGCGGGCTGCTGATCGCGGCGGTCGGCGACGACCCCATCGCCGTCTACGGCCTGCTGTTCGGCAGCGCCCTGTCGTGGCCCGACGGCATCGGCTACACGCTGTTCTACGCCACGCCCCTGATCTTCACCGGCCTGGCGGTGGCCGTCGCCTTCCGCGCCGGGCTGTTCAACGTCGGCGCCGAGGGGCAGCTCTATGCCGCCGCCTTCGCCGCCGCCTGGGTCGGGATCACCTGCGCCGGCCTGCCCGCCTGGCTGCTGGCGCCGCTCGCGTGCGCCGCCGCCGTCGCCGCCGGGGGCGCCTGGGGAGCCCTGCCGGGCATCTTCAAAGCCCGATTCGGCGCCCACGAGGTGATCACCACCATCATGCTGAACTTCATCGCCGTGGCCGTCGCCGGCTATCTCACCCGGTCCCACTACCGGCAGCCGGGCGACCCGATCCTCGAGACCCGGCCGATCGGCGCCGGGGCGCACCTGGCCCGCCTCGGCAGCCTGGTGCCCGGCCTGCCGGCGCGCATCCCGCTCAACCTGGCCTTCCCGGCGGCGCTCGCCGTCTGCGGCCTGGTCTACGTGCTGCTCTGGCGCACGCGCTGGGGCTACGAGCTCCGCGTCACCGGCGCCAGCCCCGACGCCGCGGCCTACGGCGGCATCGCCGTCGGCCGCCAGCTGGTGATCGCGATGGCGATCTCGGGCGCCCTCGCCGGCATGGCCGGGATCAACGAGGTGCTCGGCTACCGCTACCGCTATTACGACGGCTTCTCGGGCGGCTACGGCTTCACCGGCATCGCGGTCGCCCTGCTCGGGCGCAACCATCCGGCCGGGGTGATCCTCGCCGCGCTGCTGCTCGGCGGGCTGGTGCGCGGCGGGCTGTTCGTGGGCATCTTCTCCGAGCACGTCTCGCGCGACATGGTGCTGGTGCTGCAGGGGCTGGCGATCCTGTTCGTGGCGGCGCAGCGGCTGCCCGGGAGAGCCGCGCGGTGAGCGCCCAGACCGCCGGCTTCCTGGCTCTCTCGTCCGTGCGGATGGCGACGCCGCTGCTGCTCGCCGCGCTCGGCGGCCTCTACTCGGAGCGCTCCGGCGTCGTCAACATCGCGCTCGAAGGGCTGATGCTGGCCGGCGCCTTCACCGCCGCGGTGGTCACCCACTTCGCCCATCAGCCATGGCTCGGGCTGCTGGCCGCCGCCGTCGCCGGCACCGCCGTGGCGCTCGTCCACGCCACCGCCGCGATCCGCTTCGGCGCCAACCAGGTGGTCAGCGGCATGGCCGTCAACGTCGTCTTCCTCGGTCTGCCGCCGCTGCTCTCGGGCGCTCTCTTCGCCTCGACCAGCGAGACGCCGCCGATCCCGCGCGGCGAGCTGCTGCCGCGGGCGCCGGTCGCGCTCGCCGCGCTGCTGGTGCCGGTCACCTGGTACGTGCTCGAGCGGACACGCTTCGGCCTGCGCCTGCGCGCCGCCGGCGAGAACCCGGAGGCGGTGGCAGGCGCCGGCCTGTCGGTCGAGCGCATCCGCTACGCGGCGGTGCTGGCGTCGGGGGCCCTGGCCGCGGCCGGCGGCGCCTACCTGGCGATCGGCCAGGCCTCGCAGTTCACCCGCGGCATGACCGCGGGCCGCGGCTTCATCGCCCTGG
>DATNKH010000035.1:0-10436 GCA_035603475.1 Thermoanaerobaculia bacterium | reverse complement strand
CTCCTTCCGCACCCACCGCGACCGCGTCGAGCAGGCGCTCGACGACCTCCGCGCCGCGGCGCGCGAAGCTCTGGCCGCCTGGCGGTAGTGCAGCGGTCCGGGACGGATCCTGGATCGCTCCAGTCCCGCCGGCGATGGCCGGCCGCGGCGCTCAGCAGTCCGGGAAGACCGCGGCGATGAAATCCTCGACCGCCTTCTCGACGTCCGCGTAAGGCCCCTGAACCTGCAAGGTATAGGTGAAGCTGTTGCTGCGGGCGCGCCCCCTGCTGCCCACGGGGACGAAGTAGGTCAGCGTGATGTCCTGCTCGTCCGCCCCGGGAAATGGGCCGTCGCCCAGGTAGAAGGCCCCGGCGGCGGCCAGCCGGGCCTGCAGCGTGGAGACCTGGTCCGAGGCAGCGGCGGCCTCGCAGTGGCGGGACCCGATCTTGTCGAGGACCGACTGGCCGTTGCTGTAGACCGTCAACAGTGCAACCGAACCGAGCGGAGGGAAGCCTCCGGACCCGAGGTAGGAAAGCACCGGCCGCTTGCCGATGGGGGGAGGAGCCGCGGACGACTGGGCCACGCCCGGTGGCGTCACGACAGACGACAACGTCAGGAGAGCTGCAATCGCCAACCGAGTCTTCATCGAAACTCTCTCCTTTCACCAAGAAATGAACCAATCCGACAATAGCAAAGAAAGGCAGGACGGGAGGGACTCTCGAACAGACCCACTCCTTGGCGCGGGCGCACTGGCGTTTCCGGGCCGCTTCGGCACAAGATAGCGCGCAATGAGCATGGTCCCAGCGGGGGCGGCGGCCGCGGACGGTCCGGAGCCCGGCGCCGCGAGCGCCTCGCTTCACACCGGCTCCGGCGCGGGCCAGGGCCCCGGGCTGGTGCGAGGGCTGGGGCTGTGGGACGGGGTGCTGCTGACCATCGGCTCGGTCGTCGGCACCGGCATCTACCTCACTCCCGGCGACATGGCGAAGGACCTGCCGCACGCCGGCCTGATGCTGCTGGTGTGGGCGGCGGGCGGGCTGCTGGTGCTGGCGGGGGCGCTGACCTTCGCCGAGTTGGGAGTGCTCTACCCGCGGGCCGGCGGCATCTACCAGTACCTCAAAGAGGTCTATGGACCGGTCTGGGGGTTCCTCTACGGCTGGACCGCCTTCCTGGTCATCATGTCGGGCGGCATCGCCGCGCTCGGCGTCGCCTTCGGCGAGTACCTCGGGAGCTTCATCCCCTTCTTCTCCTCCCGCCACCTGCTGCTGGCCGTGCCGATCGGCGGCTGGACCTGGCGGCTCTCGGGCGGCCAGGTGGCGGCGCTGCTGGCCATCCTGCTGCTGACCGCCATCAACCATTTCGGCCTGCGCGAAGGGGCCGGCGTGCAGAACGCCTTCACCGTGCTCAAGATCGGCTCGATCGCCGCCTTCGGCCTGCTCGGCCTGCTGGTGCGCGCGCCGGTCCACGGCGCCCTGACCGCGCCGCTGCCGGCGGCCCTGCACCCGGCGACCGCGCCCGGGGCGCTGATCAGCGCCTTCGGCGTGGCCATGATCGCCGTGCTCTGGACCTATGACGGCTGGTACGCGCTCACCTGCTCGGCCGGCGAGGTCCGCGACCCCGGACGCAACCTGCCGCGCGGCCTGATCTACGGCACCGCCGCGGTCACCGGACTCTACCTGCTGCTCAACCTGGCCTACGTCCGCGCGCTGCCGGTGGCGGCGATGGCCCACAGCGACCGCGTCGGCGAGGCGGCCGCCGCCGTCCTCTTCGGACCCACCGCGTCGCGCCTGGTGTCGCTGGCGGTGCTGATCTCCACCTTCGGCTGCCTGTCCGCGACCATCCTCTACAGCTCGCGGATCTACCAGCCCATGGCCGCGGACGGGGTCTTCTTCCCGGCGCTGGCCACGATCCACCCGCGCTACCGCACGCCGACGGCGAGCCTGTGGGCGCAGACGCTGTGGACGGTCATCCTCACCGTGTCGGGGACCTACGAGCAGCTGTACACCTACGTCGTCTTCGCGTCGGTGGTGTTCCATGCCGCCGCCGCGACGGCGGTGTTCGTCCTCCGGCGGCGCCGCCCGGTCGCGGCCGTTGCCTACCGCACCTGGGGCTACCCGGTGGTGCCGGCGCTGTTCGTCCTCGCCTGCCTGCTGCTGGTCGGCAACACGCTGGTCCAGCGTCCGGTCGAGTCGCTCTGGGGGCTGGGATTGGTGGCCCTGGGCCTGCCCGCCTATGCCCTCTTCTCGCGCCGGCGCCGCTCCCCCGCTTCCTAAACCGGCGCCCATGCACTATCTTCGGGCCTGCCAGCACCGACTCGACCGGATGGTGTGTCCCGCGGGCCACTAGCCGCCAAACTCTTTCTTGGAGGGAGCATCCGTGAAACGAACTGCCTTGATGGTGGCGCTGCTGCTCTGCCTGCCGCTGGCGGGCCTGAATCGGTCCGCGCGCGCGGCCCTCGCGGCCGACGACCGATCCGACAAGAGCGACAAGACCGAGAAGGGCGGCAAGGAGGAGAAGAAGGAGCCGCTCTCGGCCCCCACCTTCGCCGGCCTCAAGCTGCGCGGCATCGGCCCCGCCTTCATCTCGGGACGCGTGGCCGACATCGCCGTCGATCCCCGCCACACCAGCACCTACTACGTCGCCGCCGCCTCGGGCGGCGTGTGGAAGACCGTCAACTCCGGCACCACCTTCGAGCCGATCTTCGACGGCGAGGGCTCCTACTCGATCGGCTGCGTCACCGTCGACCCCAACGACTCGCTGGTCGTCTGGGTCGGCACCGGCGAGAACAACAGCCAGCGCAGCGTCTCCTACGGCGACGGCGTCTACAGGTCGGCCGACGGCGGCCGGCACTGGCAGAACCTCGGCCTCAAGGGCTCGGAGCACATCGCCCGCATCGTGGTCGATCCGCGCAACTCCGACGTCGTCTACGTCGCCGCCCAGGGGCCGCTGTGGGCGGCCGGCGGCGACCGCGGCATCTACAAGACCGCCGACGGCGGCAAGACCTGGAAGCGGATGCTCACCATCAGCGACAACACCGGGGTCACCGACCTGGTCATGGATCCGCGCAACCCGGACGTGCTCTATGCCGCCGCCTACCAGCGCCGCCGCCACGTCTGGACGCTGATCGACGGCGGCCCCGAGTCGGCGCTCTACAAGTCGCGCGACGCCGGCGCCACCTGGCAGAAGCTCACCAACGGCCTGCCGAAGGAAGACATGGGGCGCATCGGCCTGGCCGTGGCGCCGACCGATCCCGACGTCGTCTACGCCACCATCGAGGCGGCGCGCGGCGGCTCGGGCTTCTTCCGCTCCCGCGACGGGGGCGTCAACTGGGAGAAGCGGAGCTCGACGATCGCCAGCAGCCCGCAGTACTACCAGCACATCGTCGTCGATCCGAAGGTCGCCGACCGCGTCTACCTGCTGGACACCTTCAACAAGGTCAGCGACGACGGCGGCAAGACCTTCCGGCTGCTCGGCGAGGCCTCCAAGCACGTCGACAACCACGCCCTGTGGATCGATCCCGCGAACACCGATCACCTGCGCGCCACCTGCGACGGCGGGGTCTACGAGACCTGGGACCGCGCCGCCACCTGGCAATGGAAGGCCAACCTGCCGCTGGCGCAGCTCTACCGCGGCGACGTCGACTACGCCCTGCCGTTCTACAACATCGTCGGCGGCGCCCAGGACAACGGCAGCGTCGCCGGCCCGAGCCGCACCCAGACCGTCAACGGCGTCACCAATCGCGAGTGGGTGGCGACCGACGGCGGCGACGGCTTCGTCAGCAAGGTCGACCCGGAGGACCCGAACACCGTCTACGCGCAGTCGCAGTACGGCGGCGTGGTGCGCCACGACCGCCGCACCGGCGTCGTGGTGGAGATCCAGCCGCAGCCGGGTCCGGGCGAGCCGGCGCTGCGCTACAACTGGGACTCGCCGCTGATCATCAGCCCGTTCTCCCACACCCGGTTGTACATGGCCGCCAACCGGCTGTTCCGCAGCGACGACCGCGGCGATTCCTGGCGGGCGATCAGCCCCGACCTGACGCGCCAGGTGGACCGCAACAAGCTCAAGGTGATGGGCCGCGTCTGGGGCGTGGACGCCGTGGCCAAGAACGCCTCCACCTCCTTCTACGGCAACATCGTGTCGCTCACCGAGTCGCCGAAGCAGGAGGGGTTGATCTACATCGGCACCGACGACGGCCTCGTCCAGGTGACCACCGACGACGGCGCCCACTGGCGCAAGCTCGAGCGCTTCCCGGGAGTGCCCGAGAACACCTACGTTGCCAACCTCACCGCGTCGCGCCACGACGCCAACACCGTCTTCGCCGCCTGGGACAACCACAAGATGGGCGACTTCAAGCCCTACCTGGCGAAGAGCACCGACCGCGGCGCCACCTGGACCTCGATCGCCGGCGACCTGCCGGCACGCGGCACCGTCTACGGCTTCGCCGAGGACCACGCCGACCCGTCCCTGCTCTTCGCCGGCACCGAGTTCGGCGTCTACTTCACTCTCGACGGCGGCAAGAAGTGGATCCGGCTGACCGGCGACATGCCGACGATCGCGGTGCGCGACATCGCCATCCAGCGGCGCGAGAGCGACCTGGTGCTGGCGACCTACGGGCGCGGCTTCTACATCCTCGACGACTACTCGCCGCTGCGCATGATCGATGCCAAGCTGCTCGAGCAGCCGGTGGTGGTGTTCCCGGTGAAGAAGGCCCCGATGTACGTCGAGATCGCGCCGCTCGGCGGCTATCGCAAGGGTTTTCAGGGAGCTTCCCTCTTCGCGGCGCCCAACCCGCCGTATGGCGCCGTCTTCACCTACTACCTGAAGGACGAGATCAAGGACCGCAAGGAGAGGCGGCACGAGGCCGAGGAGAAGGCCCAGAAGGCCGGCAAGGACGTCTCCTACCCGAGCTGGGACGAGCTGCGCGCCGAGGACCGCGAGCAACCGCCGGCCGTCGAATGGACGGTCGCCGACGAGGAGGGGAACGTCATCCGCCACGGCACCGGGCCGGTGAGCGCCGGCCTGCACCGCGTCGCCTGGGACCTGCGCTTCCCGGCGGCGGTCCCGGCTGGCACGTCGCAGGCCGCCGAGACAGCGGATTTCGAAGGCCCGCCGAGGGGGCCGCTGGTGGCGCCGGGGACCTACAAGGTGTCGCTGGCGCAGCGCGTGGACGGCGTGCTGACGCCGCTCGGCCAGCCGCAGTCCTTCGCCGTCGAGCCGGTCACCTATCCGGACGTGCCGGCCAAGGACCGCACCGCGGAAATGGCTTTCGAGCGCAAGGTGTCGCGCCTGCAGCGCGCGGTGCTCGGCGCCGTGAAGTCGGCCGAAGAGGCGGAGCACCGCCTCGACCTCATCGACAAGGCGCTGCTCGACACGCCGGCCCCGGACGCCAAGTGGGTGGCCGACGCCCGGCAGCTGCGCCTGCGGCTCAAGGACCTCTACGAGAAGATGGAGGGCGACAAGGTGATCGCCGAGCACAACGAGCCGGCGCCGCCGGCCATCCTGCAGCGCCTGGAGACCAGCATCGCCTGGGGCAATATGACGGCGCCCACCCACACCCAGGAGGAGGCCTACCGCATCGCCGGCCAGGAGTTCGGTCCCGTCCTCGACGGCCTGCGGCAACTGGTGGAAGTCGATCTGAAGCGGCTCGAGGAGCAGCTGGAGGCCGCCGGCGCCCCCTGGACCCCGGGGCGGGTGCCGCGCTGGCAGCCGGAGTAGGCCGGCGCTCTCAGCGGACACCGGCCCGGGACCTGGTCAGCCGGGAGACTCTCCCGGCGGCCCCGGCTCCGTCCACTTGGTGACCGTGTAGCGCTGCAGGCGGAGGTCCGGCGACCAGAAGTCGGGAGATAGGCCGGCCTTGTGCTTGAGATGGGCGAGGAAGTCGCGGGGCGAAGGCAGGTTCTCCCAGACCTGCGGCAGGAAGGTGGCGTGGGTCTCGCCGCCGACCTCGAGGATGATGCCGTCGATGCCCGGGCGCAGGGCGGCCAGGGCCTCCTCCTCGCTGGCTGCCGGCAGCGGCGAAGCGGCCGAGAGGAGCGAGACTTCGATGCGCGTCTCGGGCAGCTCGCCCGCGGTGAGCGGCGGGAACCTGGGGTCGGAGAGGGCGGCGGCGCGGGCGTTGGCACGCACGTCGTCCGCGAGCGGCCGGCGCGCACGCACCGATCCGATGCAGCCGCGCAGACGGCCCTGACGGGTGAGGGTCACGAAGCAGGCGCCGGGAGCGCGCAGCCAGGGCGCCTCGAGCTCGCCTGCTGGCCATCGCGCGGCCGGCGCCGGCAGGCAGAGCGCGGCGGCGATCGCCTCGCGGGCAAGCGCCAGCAGCATGCGCCCGCGCTCACGGCCGGCTGCGGCGCCCGGTTTGCCGGCGTCGCCGGGGTCGCCGGGGTCGCCGGGTGGCAGGGCCTCAGGCGGCATGGGCGTCGAAGGCCCAGGCGCCGTAGCCCACCACGCGGGTGCGGTCGCCGGAGGTGTCGCCGGAGTGGCGGAGGTCGAGCTGGCGCGGCACCAGACCCTGGCGCCGCGCGGCGGCCAGCAGGCCGTTGATCGGCACCGCGCCGCAGGCCTGCCGCGAGGTGAGCGGGCCGGCGAGGGCGAGGATCTGGGCGGCCGTCTCGCGGTCGACGCGTTCGGCGGTCTCCGCGGGCAGGTAGTGCGACAGGTCGGAGCTGATCACCAGCACGGTGTCGTCGCCGCCCCAAACCAGCTCCAACACCTCGGCGACCTCCTCGGCGCCGGCCTGGCCGACCACCAGCGGCAGCAGCTCGAAGGGCCCGAGGACCACCTGCAGGAAGGGTAGCTCGACCTCGAGCGAATGCTCGGCCGCGTGGGCGTCGGGGCGCACCGCCACCTGCGGCAGGCGATCGACCGCGGCGGCGGCCTCGAGGTCGACCGGCACCATGCCGAGCGGCGTCGCGAACCGCTCCGCTCCCGGGAGCCCCAGGCCGCGCAGCGGCACCTGGTGCGAAGGTCCCAGCAGCACCACCCGCCGCACCTCGGGAGCGGAGGCATCGCCGGCAGCGCCGGCAGCGCCCGCCGCGCCTGTGGCGCCTGCGGCGCCCGCGGCGTGCGAAGCCAGCGCCGCGAAGGCGCTGGCCGCGATCGGCCCCGAGTACGAGTAGCCGGCGTGCGGCGCGATGACCGCCTTCGGCGGCCGCCGGGTCGGCGCGCCTGCCGCGCCGCGCGATCGCGCCGCGAGGAGGGAAGCGACAGTCGAGCGAAGCGCGACGGGATCGTCGGGGTAGAAGAGCCCGGCTACGGCAGCGGGGCGAACGCGGATCTGAGAGGCCATGACGGGCGGTCTCCTCGGACCGCCTCCCCCTAGAAGGCTAGTGCCCTGGGCGGTTTTTCGCAAGGGGACGCAGCCCTTGGCCCTTGACAGGACGAAGAGGGGGTAACCGCCGCCGTCAGAACAGCCGATCGGGCTGCCGGTGCAGGCGCTGGGCGGCTTTTCGCAATCAGTAGCTCCCTAGCAGGCCCTGGTCCATGGCCCTCCTTTGCGCCCATCGGAATGTGAGCACACCGAGGGCCAGGTAGGCGATGCCATTCGCCAGTGCGAGCACGAAAGACGGCAGGTCGAGGGGCAAGGAGCGCGCCATCAGGTCACGAAGGAGACCGGCGCTCGGAACGAGCGGCAAGAGGTCGAAAGCGCCGAAGGCGTGCTGTCTGCCGGACTCGAAAGGCGGCATGATCAGCAACGCCAAGCCAAATTGTGCGAAGCTCAGGAGCGGGCCGATTCGCTTGAAGACCAAGACCAAAGAGCCGAGGACAAATCCCAAGCCGTAAACGCCGGTCAGGGCCGATAGTAGCGGCAGGACGAGCACTGGTGGGAAATCAAGCCGCACCCCGGTAGCCACCAAGATGATGACGAGAGCCAACGCCGAAATCCCCATGATGAGCACCTGGTTTGCGACTGCGCGAACGAGGAAAACCGTAACCATGCTCCGCGGCGACAGGAAGAGCTGCTCGAGAGTGCCGATCTGAGCTTCACCCTGCAAGCCCATGGCGATCTCGCCCATTGCGAAGATCAAGACGTTCCAGAGGATATAACCGACAACCAGCGATCCCAATCTGTCGCCGAATCGCGCCATGGGGCCGGCCATGTAGCGCGCCCCGAAAACCAACCCAAGAAAGAGGAACAACGTCATGCCCATGCCGCTGATCGCCTGCAAGGGATAGCGGTGGAAGAGAACCCAGCTCCGGCGAAGTTCGCCCATGAATAGAATGGCGACCGCCACGGCCCCCCTAGGGAATGCCCGTACGCGTGAGGCAGTCGGTGCTCCCGGCTGCGCCAGGGCGTGGGGAGGAGCCATGGGTCGATTGAGGTTACGGTTAAGCATCTCGATTCGCGAGAGACAACCGCCAACGAGCATTGTAGTACAAGCCGACGGTTCCGAAACGGCCGGCAGCCAACGGGCTCACCTTCGGGAGGAGCAACGACGGGGGAGTGGAGCTCCTGACCCGAGAGCGAACCAAGACCGCCGCAGCGTCGCGGCTCAGGCCGGGGTCGTGTGGCTACAGGTGAACGAGCAGAGCGAGCAGTTCTCCTCATCGATTACGAACTGATGAGGCCCCAGTTCGAGAGACTCGAGCTCCGGGAGGGCTTGCAAGGCAAGAAGGTCGGTCATCGCAACTCCTTTCTGGGTCTGAGGTCGCTTGCCAAGTCGCCGCTGTGGTGACTGGCGCGTCACGCCGGCGTGGTATGGCTGCAGGTGTAGGTACAGAGGGAGCAGTTCTCCTCGTCGATTACGAACTGATGCGGCCCAAGCTCGAGCGCCTCGAGCTCAGGAAGGGCTTGTAAAGCCAACAGGTCGACCATGATGCTCCTTTCTTCACGGTACGAAGTGGGTGGTATGACATGGATCGGGCGGTGACACCACTCCCCCGGTCGAACGAGAGCTGAATCAAGAGGCCTTCTCGCTGGGTCTCGTCAGTGCCTGTGGTTGCCCAGGGGAGGCTGCTTGTCCCCTTGTCCATCCCGCAAGGGTTGCTCCTTACCCCCTGGGCCTATCGGATGCATTACGCGGCCCATAATTCGCACTATAGATAATTCAGGTCTTCGCGTCAACTGGTAACTCGTATACACTTATGCACGGTGATGAACGAACGGTCCAGGGATCCGGATGTGGGGCGCGAATCGCGAGACGCCGGGCTTGGCCTTCAGGCCGATGCCTGCTCCACTCCCGCACTCTCCCCGGACCCCTCGGTGACGGCCGCCGTCTATTGTTCGGGGCGCCTGGACGAGGCGATCTGCCATCTTGCTGCGCCCTTCTGGCGAGAACTCCGCTCTCTCGGGCTGCCAGGGAGGCCCTTCTTCTGGCTGGTCCGGCATTGGCGCCGTGGCGAGCACCTCAAGCTACGGGTACATGCTCCGGCCGGTGCAAGCGATGTGGCGAGAGACATCCTGGCGGGGGCGGCGGCGGCGTATTTCGACCGCCTCGCGACCCAGCCCTCCCGAACCACGCGACAGATGACGCCGGGCCGTGAGGAGCTCCTCTTGATCGATCCGGAAGATCGCGAACCGGGAGCTGCTCGCGATCGTAGCCTCGTCTGGACCCGGTATCGCCGGAGCCCGGTGCTCCTGGGTGACGAGGCGCTGCTCGCGGATGATGGGTACGTGACGCACATCGTCCGCTGCTTCGGCGCTGCCTGCGAAGTCACCCTCGAAGGCCTGCGAATGGACGGCGAGGCTCCGCCCCCTCATGGCGTCCGGCAGTCGCTGCTCCTCCGCGCCGTTGCGGCAGGGCTCTTTGCTGCGTTCCCGGAAGCCTCCGCGCGTCACGCTTATCTCGCCTTCCACCGTGACTGGATCGTGCGCTATCCAGTCTTGTTAGCGCGGCGTGGCAGCGCCAAGGCGGAGGAGATCCTTGCGCTACTCGACCGCGGAGTGTCACAACTCGGCAATGCTGCGCTCGCGCAAGTCGGGGAAATGATGGTCCAGGCATCGACTGCCACCTGCCCTGACGCCGGCACCGAGAATTGCCACGCCGCCTGGCGGCGTTCGCTCGAAGACCTTCGCACCTACCTGGCCGCGATCGATGATGTCCCCTCCTTCGCGAGTGATCCCTTCGCCCAAGGACCGCTGTTCCCGGCCCTGTTCAAAGTGTTTCATCAGCTCGCCAATCAGCTCGGAGTCAAGACGCTGGACGAGGGTCTCGCCTATCACCTCCTCTTACAAGCTACCGAGGCTCCGGCCAAGAGCCAGGCCTTCCTGCTCCTGCCACGCTCGGTCGGCGAGATCGCGAGCGCAGAGGAGGACGCGACGGACAACCCGGCGCATCCCCTGGACGCCTCGTATCCCTGGAACCAACTGGTCTCGCTCGCAAGCTCGGCGGGCCGCGATTGGGTCGGTCGCTTCCTCGAGCAGCACCAAGACCCAATCGACGCAACCAACGAGGCCCTGCGGCTCCTCCGGACGACAGATCTCGGCGACGATCGATTGTCCAGGGCCGCGGCCCTGCTCGAAC
>DATNKH010000034.1:0-26399 GCA_035603475.1 Thermoanaerobaculia bacterium | reverse complement strand
GGGGAACACAGCGTCTCATCCCCGCTGCCCCGAGACACGAGCCCCTCCCACCGAGGGGCTCTTCTACTTCACCCAAGATACTAGGGGGCACCACGCCCACCTTCATCGGTCGGGGTCGGACCTGGCCGATGGGCAACTACTCATGATCCAAGTCGACGCCAGCTTTGCCATCTCCGAGGAGGAGCTGACGTTCGCCACCTCGCGCAGCGGCGGCCCGGGCGGCCAGAACGTCAACAAGCTCGAGACGCGCGTCACGGTGCGCTTCGATCTGACTTCGCCGAGCCTCGACGATGCACACCGTGCCCGCATCCGCGAGCGTCTCGCGACGCGCGTCTCGCGCGCTGGCGTCCTCGCGGTCACCTCCCAGCGCCATCGCACCCAGGCCGCCAACCGCGAGGCGGCGGTGGCCCGGCTGGTCGAGCTGCTGCGCGAGGCGTTCGCCGAGCGCGAGCCGCGCCGTCCGACGCGTCCCGGCCGCGCCGCCCGCGCCCAGCGGCTGCGCGCCAAGCGCCTGCACTCCCGCCGCAAGCGAGAGCGGGCGGCGCCACCGGAGGAATAGAGGAACTTCGAGAGGGGAGTCCCCGCTACCGAGGACCGATCCGGGGAGCGGCCGGGGCGGGGGACGCCCGGCGTGCCGCGGCTACTCGATCTCGACCTCGCGCAGGTCGATGGCCGGCTCGCGGTAATGCAATTGCATGCCCTCGAGAGTCTTCACCAGCACCGAGGCGACGACCAGGTTGCGGTACCACTTCTTGTTGGCCGGCACCACGAACCAGGGCGCCACGCTCGTCGAGGTGCGGGTGATCGCTTCCTCGTAAGCCGCCATGTAGGCGTCCCAGCGCTTGCGATCCTCGAGGTCCGAGGCACTGAACTTCCAGCGCTTCTCGGGATTGGCGAGCCGCTCCAGCAGCCGCCGGCGCTGCTCGTCGCGGTCGATGTAGATGAAGAACTTGAGGACGCTGGTGCCGCTCTCGGCGAGCAGCCGCTCGAAGTCGTTGATCTGGGAGTAGCGCGCCTTCCAGACCTTGGCGGGCACGAGGTCCTGGACGCGCTCGACCAGTACGGCCTCGTAGTGGCTGCGGTTGAAGATCCCGATCTCGCCGGCGGCTGGCACCTTGTCGTGGATGCGCCAGAGGAAGTCGTGGTCGAGCTCCTCCTGGGTCGGTGCCTTGAAAGCCGTCACCCTGACGCCGAGCGGGTTGACGCCCTCGAAGACGTGGGAGATGGTGCCATCCTTGCCGCTGGTGTCCATGCCCTGCAGCACCACCAACACCCTGCGGTCGTGCTCGGCCCACAGCAGGTTCTGCTGCGCGTGCAGGCGCTGGTTGAGGTCCTCGAACGCCTTGGCGGTCTTGCGCTTGCCGCCGCTCCAGCCGGCGGTCGAGTCGGCGTCGACCTGGCGGACGCGGAACTTGCTGCCCGGCTCGATGCGGTGGTGCTTGGTCATGGGGCCTCCTCGCCGCCTCGAAGGTAGCACAGCGCCGCCGCCGTAGCCGCCGCGGGGTGGCGGACCAGGGCCCGGAAGCTTGGGGCCACGGAAGTTGTTGTGGCTGTTGACGGGGGACGAGGAGCCCGCTCGCCCTCGGGAGACCGAGCTCGGGTCGCTACTGGGCGCCAAGCGCCATACCCTCGAGACCGATCACTGCTATGATAGGAGGGCTCCGCCAGCCCAGGGGACGGAACTTCGTGTGTCCGCCGCCGCCGGCACGGCCCATTCGGGGCCTGGCGCGCGAGACCGTCACACGGAGAATGACTGTGCCCGAAGCTACTGCAACACCCCGCCGCGTCAACTGGCTGAACGTCGCGTTCCTGGTGGGCACGGCGCTCATCGCCGCCGTCGGCACCCCCTGGTACCTGGTCACGCGCGGGCTCGGCTGGCCCGAGGCGATCACCTTCGTCGGCCTCTGGCTGGTGGTGGGGGTGTCGGTGACCGGCGGCTATCACCGCCTGTTCGCCCACAAGACCTACCGCGCCGCCTGGCCGGTGCGTCTCTTCTATGTCGTCTTCGGGGCCGCGGCGCTCGAGAACTCCGTCCTCAACTGGACGGCCGACCATCGCGTCCATCATTCCGAGGTCGACCACGATCGCGACCCCTACAACATCCAGAAGGGCTTCTGGTGGGCGCACATGGGCTGGATCTTCTTCGAGAACGAGACGCCGCCGGTCACGGTGGTGCGCGACCTGCTCGAGGACCCGCTGGTGCGCTGGCAGGCGCGCTGGTACGCGCCGATCGGCATCGGCGTCGCCTTCGGCATCCCGCTGATCGTCGGCCTGGCCACCGGCCGCGTCCTCGGCTGCCTGCTGATCGGCGGCGTGCTGCGGGTGGTGGTGAGCCATCACGGCACCTTCTTCATCAACAGCCTCTGCCACATGGTCGGCCGCCAGCCGTACAGCCGCGAGCACAGCGCCCGCGACAGCTCGGTCATGGCCGTGCTCGCCTTCGGCGAGGGCTATCACAACTACCATCACAGCTTTCCTTTCGACTACCGCAACGGCATCAAGCGCTGGCACTTCGACCCCGCCAAGTGGACCATCTACGGCCTGTCGATCGTCGGTCTCGCCGGCGACCTGCGCCGCGCTTCCGACGCCGTCATCCTGAAGGCCCGCATCGACGTCCAGTTCGAGCGCGCCAAGGAGCGGCTGGAGCGGCTGCAGAAGAACCGGCGGGTGCTGGCGGAGGCCCGCGAGAGCGTCGAGCTGCGGCTGCACGAGACCTACGCCAGGCTGCAGGCAGCGCTGCGTGAGGTGGTCGCGGCGCAGCGCCAGCGCCGTCCCGCGGTCTCCAAGCCGGTCCTGGAGGTGAAGGCGTCGCTGTCCCAGGCCGTGACACCCGCCGCGGCGGAGACGCCCGAGGGCCGGCTGGGAACGATCCAGCACGCTCTCGAGCAGGCGCTGTGGGACTGGAAGCAGGCGTTGCGGCAGATGAAGCGGCTGCCGGCCGCCGCCGTCGCCGCTTGATCTTCCCGGTTCGTCATCGGCCCGCTCCCCGGCGAGGGAGTGCCGGCGGTCGCTGGCGGCCGCCGGCGCGCGCCAGCGGGCCCCATCCGTAACCCATGTGAACGAAGAGGACCTTCCATGAGCATCCCTGCGTCGTCGCAACCTCCCGCGGGCCGTCCGCACGCGCCCGCTTCGATCGCCATCCCGCACCCGCGCCGCACGCCTGCCCGACGGGTGCCCGCGGCGGCCCCCATGCGGAGGGGACTGATCGGACTGATCGGACTGATCGGGCTCGTCGGGCTGATTGGAGCCGTGGCCGGGGCGATCCCGGCAGGCGCCCAGGGGTCGCAGATGATGGCGACACCCCCGCCCAGTCCGCCGCCGGAGGGCAAGGTGCCGCCGCCGACCGTGCAGGTGCTGGCGGACGACGTCCAGGAGACGGCCGTGTCGCTGCGCGACGCCGCCCTCAAGGGGACGCAGGCCTGGAGCCTCCTCTCCTCGCTGACCACCGAGGTCGGCCCGCGGTCCGCCGGCTCTCCGGGCGACCGCCGGGCGGTGGCCTGGGCGGTGCGCACCCTGCAGGGGCTGGGCTTCAGCAACGTGCACACCGAGAAGGTGACGGTGCCGCACTGGGTGCGCGGCGAGGAAGCCGGCGAGATCACCGCCCCCTACCCGCAGCGGGTGGCCCTGACCGCCGTCGGAGGGAGCGTCGGCACGCCGGCCGCCGGCATCGAGGCGCCGGTCGTCGAGGTCGCCGGCCTGGACGCCCTCGACCATCTCGACGCCGCCAAGGTCAGGGGCAAGATCGTCTTCTTCAACACCCCGACCGAGCGCACCCGGGACGGCTCGGGCTACGGCAAGGCGGTCCCCGTCCGCTCGCAAGGCCCGTCGCGCGCGGCCAAGCTCGGCGCCGTGGCGGTGGTGCTGCGCTCGATCGGCACGGACTCGAACCGCCTGCCGCACACCGGCGGCCTGCGCTACGACCAGGGTCTGCCGCGGATCCCGGCGGCGGCGCTCTCCGCGCCCGACGCCGATCTCCTGGCGGCCGAGCTCGCCGGCGGCAAGCCGGTGCGCTTCCGCCTGCGGCTGGGTGCTCGCACCCTCGCGCCGGCCGCGTCGGCGAACGTGATCGGCGAGATCCCCGGGCGCGAGAAGCCGGAGGAGATCGTGCTGCTCGGCGCGCATCTCGACTCCTGGGACCTCGGTACCGGCGCCATCGACGACGGGGCCGGCTGTGCCATCGTCGTCGAGGCGGCGCGGCGGATCGGCGAGCTCAAGACCCGGCCGCGGCGCACGCTGCGGGTCGTGCTCTTCGCCAACGAGGAGGCGGGCCTGTCGGGCGCCGAGGCCTATGCCAAGGCGCACGCGCAGGAGCTGCCGCGGCACGTGCTGGCGCTCGAATCCGACCTCGGGTCGGGGCGTGTCTGGCGGCTCGAATCGCGGGTCGCGGTCGAATCCATGGGCTGGATTCGCGAGCTCGATCGGCTGCTCAACCCGATCGGCGCCGCCTCGGGCACCAACCAGGGCGAGGGCGGCCCCGACCTGGAGCCGCTCGGGCGCGCCGGGGTGCCGACGGTGTTGCTGATGCAGGACGCCACCGCCTACTTCGACTTCCATCACACCGCCAACGACACCCTCGACAAGGCCAACGCCAGGGACCTCGACTACAACGTCGCGGCCTGGTCGGCGGTGGTCTACGCGGCAGCCGAGCTGCCCGGCGACTTCGGCCGGGTCACGCCTCCGCCGCCGCACCGTTGAGGCGGAGCAGGAGCTCCTCGGCGAGCAGCTGGTAGGCGGCGGCGCCGGTGGCGGACGGGTCGAACTGGAAGATCGTCTGGCCGGCCCGCGGCGCCTCCGCCAGGCGCGTGTTGACGCGGATCTCGATGGCGAAGACCAGGGTGCCGAGCTCGCCGCGGATCATGTCGATGGTCTCCCGGGTGGCGCGGGTGCGGTAGTCCACCATGGTAAGCAGCACGCCCAGCGGCCGGGTGCGCACCCCGGCGTCCCAGGCGACGCGCTGCGCCGCCGCGAGCAGGTTGGTGATGCCGGAGGCGGCCAGGAACTGCGGCACCACCGGTGCCAGGAAGGCATCGGAGGCGACGACCGCGTTGACCGGCAGCAGCGACAGCGACGGCGGGCAGTCGAGGAAGATGAAATCGTAGGCGCCGGCGATGGGCCCCAGCGCGGCGCGCAGCCGCCCCTCCCGGCCGCGGGAGCGGGCGAGGTCGGCGTCGGCGTGCACCAGGTCGACCGAGGCGGTGATCAGGTGGAGGCCGTCGGTGGCGGTCTCGCGCACGGTCTGCGTGACCGCTACGCCCCCCGCCAGCACGTCGGCGACCGAGGGCGCGAGCGCGCCGCGGTCGACGCCCAGCGACAGCGAGGCGGAAGCCTGGCTGTCGAGATCGACCAGCAGCACGCGCTTGCCGCTCCGGGCAAGGGCCGCCGACAGGTTGACCGCGGTGGTCGTCTTGCCGACGCCTCCCTTGCGGCTGATCAGGGCGATGATCACTGGCCGCGGAATCTACCTCACCGGGGCCTTTCCCGAGTAGCCCCTGCGGTTGCTAACCGTCTCGTTGCCTTGCCAATACGGCCGCCATCTCAAGGTTGCTTGGGCGGCGTCTTGCCCTGGCCGCCAGCGGCGGGCGGCGGCGCGGACAGCGGCGGGGCGGCATGCGGCGGTATGGGCTCGATCGCAGCGGGAGGGCCGGCAGGCTCCGGCGGCGGCGGCGAGGAAACCGCCTGGGAGCCGGTGGCGCGCAGGCGGGCGAAGAGGTTCTCGAGGTTGACGCCGGTCAGCGATTCGACGACCGGCGGCAGCTGCGCCAGGACGCGGGCGACCTCGGCGGTGACCTTGGAGGCGCCGAGGTCGCCGTTGCCGCCGGTCGCGACCATGGTGATGCGGTCGATGCGCGACAGCGGCTCGGCGACGGCGCGCGCGATCTCGGGCAGCACCGGGGCCAGGATCTGCAGCACCGCGGCCTCGCCGTAGTTGCGCCAGGCCTCGGCCTTCTTCTCCATCGCGAGCGCCTCGGCCAGCCCCTGCGCCTGGCGGATCTGCGCCTCGGCGATGCCGCGCGCGCGGTCGGCCTCGGCCTGCGCCAGGCCCGTCGCCCGGGTGACCTCCGCCGCCGCCAGCCCCCGCGCCTTCTCGCCCTCGGCGACGGTGGTGAGGCGCGACCGCTCGGCCTCCGCGCCGGTCTCGATGCGCTGGCGTTCGGCCGAGGCCAGGGTCTCGATCTCGTAGCGCTTGGCGTCGGCCCCGCGCTTGACGGTGGCGTCGAGCTCGCGCTCCCGGCGCTTGATCTCCTGTTCCTCGATCTGGATCTGCATCGTTTTCTTCTGCAGGTCGTAGGCCATCTCGGCATCGGCGCGCTTGCGGTTGGCGATCGCCTGCTGCTCGGCGATCGCCTGCGCCGCCTGGGAGTTGGCGATCTCGGCTGCCCGATGGGCCGCCGCGTCGGCTTCCTGCTGGCGCCGGCTGCGGTCGGCCTGCGCTTCGGCGACGGCGGCGTCGCGCTTCGCCTCGGCTTCCTGGGCGAGGCGCTGCGCCTCGGCCTGGCGCTCGCGGGTCTCGCGCTCGGCGTCGGCCTGGGCGATGGCGGACTCCTTCGCCGCCACCGCCTCCGCCACCGAGGCGGTGCGCTTGACCTCGGCGATGCGCGGCTTGCCCAGGGCCTCGAGGTAGCCGTGCTTGTCGCGGATGTCGCGGATGGTGAACGAGTCGATGCCGAGACCCATGTTGCCGAGGTCACCGGCGGAGATCTCCTGCACCTTCTGGGCGAACTGGTCGCGGCTCATGTAGATGTTCTCGACCGTCAGGGTGCCGAGGATGCCGCGCAGGTGCCCCTGCACCGTCTCCAGGGCGATCTTGGCGATCTCTTCGGGGCGCTTGCCGAGGAAGCGCTCGGCGGCCGCGTGCAGCGACGCCTCGTCCTTCTTGATCTTGATCTGGGCCACGCCGTCGACGGCGATCGGCACCCCCTGCGAGGTGTAGACCTCCGGCGTCGTCACCTCGAGGGTCATCACCTCGAGCGAGAGGCGGTTCCAGGTGTGGAAGAGAGGCACCACCATGCCGGCGCCGCCGCTGATGAAGTTCACCTTGCCGCGCCCGGAGACCACGATCACCTCGTTGGGTCCGGCCTTCTTGAGGAAAGCGAGGTAGGCGATGACGTAGCCCACGGCCACCACCGCCAGCACCGCCACCGCGCCGAGCACCAGCACCGAGCCTCCGAAGCTACCCATGAGATCGATCTCCTTGTAAGGCGCCGCCCGTGCCGCCGGTGCCGCCGGCACTGCCGGCACTGCCATCTGCATGGGCGGGCGGGGCGGGCGGACCGGCCCTGACCACCAGGGTCGGTCCCGCCGCCACGATAGTGACGGTGGCGCCGCGCGCCACCGCCAGGCCGGCCACCTCGCGCGCCGGCGCGGCGTAGCGCTGGCCGCCGGCGATCGCCATCGCCTCGCCGACGCCGCCCGCCGGGATCGGCACGGTGACCTCGGCGGCGCCGCCGGCAAGGTCCTCGAGGCGGATCAGGCTCGAAGAGGTCGAGCCGCTGACCAGCCGCCAGCCGACGTAGGTCACGCCGTAGGCGGTGAGCACGGCGGCCGGCACGGCCATCGCCAGGCTGGCGCCGTCGCCGGCGCCGAGCGCGGCCTTGGCGATCAGCCCGTAGCCGCCGATCGCGGCCACCAGCGTGGCCAGCGCCAGCGGCGAGAAGAAGGGGAAATGGAAGCTGGCCGCCGCCGGCGCCGTCGCGTGCACGCCGCCGTGGCCGCCGCCGCCGACGCCGTAGGCCGTGTCGCCGGCATCGCCGGAATGACCCCCGACATCCGATGCATGGCCCGAGGCAGCCGATCCATGGCCGCCGGCATGCGCCGCATGTCCCCCTCCGCCAGCACCGGAGGTGTCGTGGCCGCCGACGTCCGCGGTATGGCCGAGGAACGCCGCCAGCACCACGTAGAGGCAGCCCAGGCCCGCAAACGCCATGTACACCAAGGTCAGCAATCGCACCTCCGCCGGCTGCGAGCGCGCGCCGGATCGTCACGACGGGTGAGTCCTGGAGGGAATTCTATCCTTCACCACGGGCTTCTCACAGCCCCTGCCCGCTTTCCCGCTGTCTTCGCTGTGTCGCTGTCCCGCTTTCCCGCTGTCCCGCCCTGTCGCCGGCGGCGGCCGGCTGTCGGTTCCCGGCCTACGCGCGGCCGCCGGTCAGGACTACGGCGATCTGGTACCGCCACCGATACCACGGGCTGGTGGCGCGCGTCACACTCGTGTCCATCGAGGGACAGCGCATCTTGCTCCTTCGAGAGAGGAGTCACGATGGACTCGCGAACCTATAGACGCCGCTTCACCGGCGAGATGGCGATCGATCCGGCGCTGCACGAGTTGGTGATGTGCACCGGCGCGCTGCTGGATCGGCTGCTCTGCGGCTCCTCGTCGCCGATCCCCGTCGAGCTGCCGGCGCCTCGCCTGCCGGTGATCGCCGCTGGCGGCGGCGGGGAAGCCGATGGCGCCTTGCCGAGCGATGGGCTGCCTGGCCCCGCCGGCGGTACGCGGTCCCACCAGGTGTAACGCATAACGACCTAGGTGTAACGAGTAACGCGATAGGCTCCACCCCTATTGTTGACAAATCGTTGAAATATAGTTAGCGTCGATTCAGCAATTCTGCCGTCAGTGGTGGGGAAGAAGGTCGTCAGGGCCGGAAGGGGGAGCCTTGTCCGCACCGTACCCCAACTCGCGGCCAGCTCTCGTGCTGGTGCCGCTCGTCATAGCTGATCTCCATTCCCTTGCAGCGCGCGCTACCGCCCCGCCCGGTCGCGGACCCGTGACCACGGGCCGTCTCGTCCGGGACGCCGACGCCTCGCATGAGGCCAACGCTGCCGTCCGGCGCGGGCTCGCCCTGCTCCTCTCACAGTCGTGAAACCGACGTAGGACGCAGGAGGGTAAAGTCATGTATTACAACGCATTGGGCGAGAGAGTCTCGCGGAGACGTTACCGAGAGATGCTCGCCGCGGCGAAGAACCGGCGGGAGCTGATCGCGGCAGGTCTCCACAACCGGCGAGACCTGTTCAAGATGGGGCTGCTGACCGGGACCGGCATGCTGGTGGCCAAGAACGGCCTGAGCTCCCGCGCCTGGGCCCAGCCGTTCCAGCAAGGGCCGCAGAACATCTGCGCCGGGGCGGGCCTGCCCGCCAGCCCGCCGACGAGGTCCTTCATCGTGCCGCTGCCGATCATGCCGGTCGCGCAGACGGTCTCCTCGCTGACCCCGGCGCCGACGATCGCCCCGAACACCGGCGCCGGAGAGGTGCGCGCGGCGCCTCACCAGGCCCCCGCCCTCGGGTTCCCGTTCCCGCCGCCGAAGCTCTACCGCTTCACCCAGCAGGCGATCCAGGTGTCCCAGTCGCCGGACCTTCCCCTGCAGACGATCTGGGGCTACAACGACGGCCATCACGCCACCAGCCCCGGCCCGACGTACGCGGCCCACTACGGCGTGCCGCAACTGACGCGCAACATCAATGCGCTGCCGCCGCTGAGCCAGAACGGCGGCTTCGGCATGCCCTCCGTCACGACCCATCTCCACAACGCGCACAACCCGTCGGAGAGCGACGGCAATCCGTGCGACTTCTACGAGATCGGGCACTTCTGCGACCAGTACTATCCCAACGTGCTGGCCGGCTTCAACTCCGACCACCAGCCGAACGGCGACATCAACGAGTCGCTCAGCACGCTGTGGTATCACGACCATCGCGTGGACTTCACGTCGCAGAACACCTACAAGGGACTGGTGGGCTACTACCTGCTGTTCAACCAGTTCGACACCGGCAACGAGGAGACCGGCTTCCGCCTGCCGAGCTTCCCGCAATTCGACGTGCCGCTGGTGTTCGCCGACAAGGTCTACGATCCGATCAGCAAGCAGCTGGCCTTCGACCTGTTCAGCCTCGACGGCATCATGGGCGACAAGTTCCTGGTCAACGGCCAGATCCAGCCCTTCTTCCAGGTGGAGCCGCGGCGGTATCGCTTCCGCCTGCTGGACACCGGCCCCTCGCGCTTCTACGAGTTCTTCCTGACCGACCTCAACAACCTGGGCGCCGCCAATCCGTTCTGGGTGATCGGCAACGACGGCAACCTGCTGCCGGCGCCGGTGCAGGTCCAGAGCGTCCGCATCGGCGTCGCCGAGCGCGTGGACGTGATCATCGATTTCAGCCAGTTCGCCGGCAAGACCATCTACCTGGAGAACCGGCTGAACCAGCTGAACGGCATGGGTCCCGTCAACGCGGGGCAGTGCACGGACGTCAACGGCAATCCGGTCCCGACGATGCTGGCAGCCGGACAGGGCAACCTGCTGATGCAGTTCCGCGTCGCCAGCGGGCACGTCCAGGACGACAGCGGGAATCCTGCGACGCAGACCTTCTACCAGCTCCCGAGCACCGACGCGGAACCCAGGATCACGCGCACCTTCAAGTTCGACCGGCTGAACGGCCAGTGGTCGATCAACGGCCAGTTCATGGACTGCCACACCTTCCGCTTCCAGGTGCAGCAGAACAGCGTCGAGAACTGGATCCTGACCAATGCCACCGGCGATTGGACGCACCCCATCCACATCCATCTCGAAGAGCACCAGATCCTCTCGCGCAACCGGCAGCCGCCGCCGCTGGCGATCGAACGCTCGCGCAAGGACGTGACGCAGCTGCATCCCCAGGAGCGCGTGCTGCTCTTCTTCCGCTTCCGCGATTGGCTCGGCAAGTACCCCATCCATTGTCACAACGTGGTGCACGAAGACCACGCGATGATGGGGCTCTGGCACGTGCAGGCGGAGGGGGACGACGTGCTGGTGCCGTAGGCGCCGGCGCACAACCGCGTCTTCCGGAAGAAAGCAGAAAGGAGACAAGCGAGTCATGTACCAACCTTCGAGAAGGAAACTGTTGAGCCTGGCAGGCCTGGCGTCGTTCGCCCAGGCTTCAGGCATTGCGGGCATTGCAGGCATCGCCGGCGCCGCCGGCGGGCTGGCCGCGGCCGGAACCGCCGAAGCGGACGAGGCCGTGCCGTCGCCGCGCGAGCGCATCCGCCGGCTGTATTTCCCCAACGTGGTGCTGCGCACGCAGGACGACAAGCCGGTGCGCTTCTACGACGACCTGGTCAAGGACAAGGCCGTCACCATCAACTTCTTCTTCGCCAGGTGCGAGGAGATCTGCCCGCTGGTCACGTCCAACCTGGCGAAGGTCCAGAGGTTGCTCGGCGACCGGGTCGGCCGCGACCTGTTCATGAATTCGATCTCGCTCAAGCCCGAGGAGGACACTCCGGCCAAGCTCAAGGCCTATGCCGAGATGCACGGTGCGCGGCCGGGCTGGACCTTCTTGACCGGGGCGCCCGCCGACGTCGAGCTGCTGCGCAGGAGCCTCGGCTTCACCAACCCGAGCGCCAAGGTGGACAAGGACCTGAACCAGCACATCGGCAACGTCCGCTACGGCAACGAACCGCTGATGTTGTGGGCGGCCTGCCCGGGCCAGGCGCGCGCCGAATGGATCGTCGAATCGGTCTCGTGGGTCATGCAGCCGGAGGCGAAGCCGGCGATGGCCCGGGGCTGAGGCCGGGCATGCACCGGTCAGGAGCACGTGGACGCGAGACGCATGGACGATCATCCGTCAAGGACTTCTTGATTCCGGGCCCCGCTGCGCTCAGCGGACCCGGGAGGAGGACAGAGTCGTGAAAAGCATAGGCAGACACGCGCCGGCCGCTGGCGGCGTCGCGTGGCTCACCTGGGGAGCGCTGCTGCTCCTGGTGCTCGCCGCACCGGCCACCCGGCTGTCGGCGCAGACCAAGACCGACGCCCCGGAGAGCCCGCTCTTCGACATCATCAACCCACCGGCTTTCGATTTCAACAATGCCTTCTACACTGCGAACGGCATCGACGTGACGCAGCTGGACACTTCCGGGGCGGCGCGCTTCGGGCTCTTCAGGCGGACGGGACCACCCGCGCCGAGCGGTTTCTCGAACTGGGTGGTCGACAACACCGGCACCGACCCCGACCGCAACAACGTCCGCATCCTGGCGACCACCGCCGGCTACATCGACGACGGCACGGGCGCACCGACGCAGTTCATCTCCCTCATCGCCTTCCTGCTGGACCAGAGCTTCTTCACCGGCGTCGCCAACGCCCGCGGCGTCCAGATGGCCGACATCGTCAGCAACTTCGAGGCCTACGCGGCGCTCCGGCAGGTCGACTCGCACGGCGTGTTCGCGCCCACGCCCTGCGGCACCATGGGGGACGGCACCACGCCCTGCTTCCCGGTGACCAGCGTCGCCACCCCCGCCCTCAGGCAGGATTGGAGGTTCGCGACCAACCGCAATGCCATCGACGGCAGCGCGCCGTTCGGCTACTTCTGCGATGACATCCTCGGCATGTGGATCATCACTTACTTCTGGTACGTGGATACCGGCTTCGGCCCGCACCAGACCACGCAGTGCCACCAGATGCTGGCCGCCCTCGGCGGCAAGAACGGGCTGTCCCTGGACGGGACTCCCATCATCAAGACCGCCGACGAGCTCAACTTCCTGGAAGGGACCGTGGTCAAGTCGAATCCGATTCCCGGCTTCCTGGGCACCAACCCGCCGAGTCCGCCGTGCACGGCGGAAGGGAAGGAAGCTACGAACGGCGACGACCATGGCGCGGTCTGGCTCATCTGCACCGCGCTCCCGGACCCGCGCAACGGCGCGATCCCCCTGGATGCGTTCCTGGACCAGGTGCACCGGCCGAACGGTTTCCCGCTCGACCCGGCGTTCACCGCCAACTTCTTGTGCCTGCAGATCTTCGGGGCATTCTGCAACGAGCTCACGCCGTCGCAACGGGCGGCCATCGGGGAGAAGGCAGGCGCGCGGTAGCCGGCAGCCGCGCGACGAGCCAGTACCATGATGGGCAGCCCTGCCGGGGCCAGCGCCCCGGCAGGGCCGTCGTGTGGAGAGAGACGGACATCATGCCCAACAACAAGGACAAGCAGGTTTCACGGCGGGATTTCGTCAGGCTGGCGGCCGCCGCGGCAGCTGCCCCTTCCCTGCGGTTCACCGGCGACGCCTGGGCCGGGCAAGCCCGGCAGAAGACGCTCAGGATCGCCAAGTGGGCCCATTTCCTGCCCGAGTACGACCGCTGGTTCGAGGACGTGCTGGCCAAGCAATGGGGCGAGCGGCACGACACCAAGGTGATCGTCGATCACGTGCCGGTCGAGGAGGTCGCCGCGCGGGCGGCGGCGGAGGCCGCGGCCCGTCAAGGCCACGACCTCTTCATGTTCCCCTGGCCGCCGGCGGAATACCAGCGGGAGGTCATCGATCACACGGAGATCTACCAGGCGGTGAGCTTCCGGCATGGCACCGTCGATCGCCTCGGGCACAAGTCGACCTTCGATCCCGTGACGAAGCAGTACTTCGCGTTCGCCGACTCCTGGATGCCGGCGCCGCTGTGCTACTACGAGGACTGGTGGACCGAGGTCGGCATGCCGCTGGGGCCGCTGCATTACGGCAGCCTGCGCAGCGGCGGGAAAGCCCTGCGCGCGAAGCTCGGCATCCCCTGCGGCCTGGCCCTCACGCCGAGCCTGGAGGGCAACATCACCCTGCACACCCTCCTGCTCTCGTTCCGCGGCGGCGTCCTCGACGAACAAGGCAACGTCATCATCAACAAGGGTGCCCGCACCATCGCGGCCCTGAAGTACGTCAAGGCCCTGCACGAGGACGCGGGCTCCCCCGAGCAGCTCGGCTGGAAACCCGGGGGCAACGTGGCGGCCATGCTGGCACGCAAGACCTCGTGCACCATCAACGCCATCAGCCTCGTGCGCGCGTCGGAAGCCGGCGATCCCGCGGCCGCCAGGAAGATCAGGCTCAGCCCGCCGCTGGTCGGCACCGCCGACGTGATGGCGGTGCCCCACGTCACGAACTGCTCCGCGGTCTGGAAGTTCGCGGAGAACCCGGCGGGCGCCAAGCAGTTCCTGACCGAACTGATCGATTCTTCCAAGGACATCTACGAGCGAAGCCAGGGATGTAATTTCCCGATTTACCAGAAGACGGTCCCGAACCTGATCGTCCGGCTCGAGAACGACCCGCGCGGCGACCCGCCTTTCAAGTACAAGGAGCTGAAGGACGCGCTGCACTGGACGCCCAATCTCGGCTTCCCCGGCTTCGCCAACCCGGTGGCGATGGAGGTGTTCAATACCTTCGTCCTCCCCAGGATGTTCGCCAGCGTCGTCAAGGGAGATCTCGGTCCGGACGAAGCCGCGCGGGCCGCCGAGGTGGAAGTGAAGCGGATCGCGGAGAAGTGGAAGCGGGCCTGACGGCCTGCCGGAGCCGGGGTGGAGCCATGCGTGGACGCAAGCTCGCCGCGAAGCTCCGTGCGACAATGCGGTCGCCATGGCCGCCCCGCCGCCCTCCGCCTCGCCGCCCTCCGCCCCGCTGCCTGTCCAGCGGGCAACCCGGCCGTCGCTCGCCGCGCGCCTGCCGGGGCCGGGGACCGGGGGCCGCCGGCGAGAGGTGGGGCCGGAGGAGGTCCTGGACCGCTTCGTCGAGTGGACTGCGGACGCCGGCTTCGCGCTCTACCGGGCGCAGGAGGAGGCGCTGCTCGAGATCGCCGCCGGGCGCCACGTCATCCTCAACACGCCGACCGGGTCGGGCAAGTCGCTGGTCGCGCTGGGGCTTCACTTCAAGGCGCTGTGCGAGGGGCGGACCTCCTTCTACACCAGCCCGATCAAGGCCCTGGCCAGCGAGAAGTTCTTCGCGCTCTGCGACGATTTCGGGGCCGAGAACGTCGGCATGCTGACCGGCGACGCCGCCATCAACCCGCGCGCGCCGATCGTCTGCTGCACCGCCGAGGTGCTCGCCAACATGGCGCTGCGCCGGGGCGAGGAGCTCGACGCCCCGTACGTGGTGATGGACGAGTTCCACTATTACTCCGATCCCGAGCGCGGCGTCGCGTGGCAGATCCCGCTCCTCACCCTGCCGCGGACGCGCTTCCTGCTGATGTCGGCGACGCTGGGCGACATGAGCGCCATCGCCGAGCGGCTGCGGGCCCAGACCGGCGTCGAGGTGGCGTTGGTGACCTCCGCCGAGCGCCCGGTGCCGCTCGACTTCGAGTACCGCGAGACGCCGCTGCACCAGACCATCGAGGACCTGCTCGACGCCGGCAAGGCGCCGATCTACGTCGTCAACTTCACCCAGCGCGAGTGCGCCGAGCTGGCGCAGTCGCTGACCAGCCTGAGGATCGCCAGCCGCGAGGAGCGCGACCGCATCCGCGAGGCGATCGGCGGCGCGCGCCTTGACACGCCGTACGGCAAGGAGTTCCGGCGCTTCCTGTCCTTCGGCATCGGCGTCCATCACGCCGGGCTGCTGCCGAAGTACCGGCTGCTGGTCGAGCAGCTGTCGCAGCAGGGCCTGCTGCGCGTGATCTGCGGCACCGACACGCTCGGGGTCGGCGTCAACATCCCGATCCGCACCGTGCTCTTCTCGCGCCTCGCCAAGTTCGACGGCCGGAAGGTCGCCATGCTCTCGGTGCGCGATTTCCAGCAGATCGCCGGCCGCGCCGGACGCAAGGGGTTCGACGACCAGGGGAGCGTGGTCGCCCAGGCGCCCGAGCACATCGTCGAGAAGCGCCAGGCCGAGCGCCGCGCCGCCGCCAAGGGGGCGGCGGCGGCGGGCAAGAAGCGGCGCAAGCCGGGGGCGACGGCGGCGCCGAAGGGCGAGGTGTCGTGGAGCCGCGAGACCTTCGACAAGCTGATCCTGCGCCCGCCCGAGACCCTGAAGTCGCGCTTCCGCGTCACCCACGGCATGGTGCTCAACCTGCTGCAGCGCGACGCCGAGCGCGACGAGCCGTCGCGGCGCAACTTCGACAGCCTGCGCGAGCTGATCGCGCGCAGCCACGAGGACGAGGCGAGCAAGCGGCGGCTGCTCTCGGAAGCGGCGGTGCTGGTGCGCTCGCTCTATCGCGCCGGCGTCGTGCACATGGCGCGCGACACGGCCGGGCCCTACCTCTGGGTGGTGGTCGACCGCGATCTGCAATGGGACTTCTCGCTCCACCAGGCGCTGTCGCTCTTCCTGATCGGGGCGCTGGGCCAGCTCGACCAGCAGTCCGAGAGCTATGCCGCCGACGTGGTCAGCCTGGTCGAGGCGGTGCTCGAGGACCCCGAGATGGTGCTGCGGCGGCAGGTGGACAAGCTCAAGCAGGAGCTGGTCGCGCGCCTGAAGGCCGACGGCGTGCCCTACGAGGAGCGCATGGAGCGGCTCGAGGAGGTCGGTTCGCCGCAGCCGCCGCCGGCGCTGGTCGACTTCTTCCATGGTGCCTTCCACCGCTTCCGCGGCGACCATCCCTGGGTTGGCGGCCGCGACATCCGCCCCAAGCTGATCGGCCGCGAGATGCTGCTGGACTACCTGGGCTTCGGCGATTTCGTCAAGCGCTACCACCTCGAGCGCAGCGAGGGCGTGCTGCTGCGCTACCTCTCCCAGCTCTACAAGACGCTCAAGCAGAGCGTCCCGGAGGCGGCCCGCACCGAGGCGGTGCTCGACGCCCTGGGCTTCTTCCGCGCCCTGCTCGAGCGCACCGACACCAGCCTGCTCGAGGAGTGGGAGGAGCTGCTGCATCCCGAGCTGCGGCGCGAGCGCGAACGGGAGCACGAGGCCGCGGAGGCGCTCTGGATCCGCGAGCTGGTCGCCGACCCGCAAGCCTTCGGCGCCCGCGTGCGCGCCGAGATGCACCTGCTGGTGCGGACGCTGGCGGCGCGCGACTGGGAGGCGGCGGCCGAGTCGGTGCGGGGCGGGCTGCCGGCCGGAGGGGCGCCGGCCGGCGGCGAGGAAGCGTCATGGGACGCCGAGCGCTTCGAGCGCGAGCTGGCGCCGTTCTTCGCCGAGTACGGCGAGCTGCTGTTCAGCCCCGAGGCGCGACGCCACCAGTTCACCCACATCCAGCGCACCGGCGACCGCACCTGGGAGGTGCGCCAGACCCTCCTCGACCCCCAGGGCGACAACCTCTGGGCGATCGCCGGCGACGTCGACCTCCGCGACCCGCACGCCCTCGAGGGCCCGCTGGTCCGCCTGCACCGCATCGGGCCATAGAGAGCTTGGAACGCCGATTGTAGAGCCAGAGAGCCAGGTAGTACGGCTGGATGGCCTCAGCGGTCGCTGGCTCTCCAGTGGTACACTAGATAATCACGCAACTAGCATCAGCTGGTATGGACCCACCATGACCGCAGCACTACCTGACTTACCGCTGTCAGCGCCACTCTCGGGGGGCGAGCTGGGCATCGAGGTGACCTACAGGGAGCGTTTGAAGGCGCGCATCCTCCGATCGCTGGAAGGACGCCCCCGGACCCTAGTCGAGATTATCAGATCGAGCGCCGGAGCCTACCCTACGCTCGTCGCTGAGTGCCTGACGGAGCTTCACGTCGAGATCAAGAAAACTCACGAGGATGTATTCGCCTTGCACGATTCCAGCTATGTGGATGGAGAGAAGGAAAATAGTTCGCTGCTCTCCCACATCGAGGGGAACCCGGTCCTGTGCTCCTGGTACTTTACAGAGAAGACCTGTACCAGACTTGAGAACCTCCAAGCCTGGGGATCTTCGCGGTTCGCGTTCTTGGGCACTCCCAGGCTTTACGAGTGGTATTGCCAGCGACGGATCGGAGCCTCAAGGATCCTTCTTGACCTCGATCCGCTTGTCGCTCAAGAGCTCTCGAAGGTCGCTGATCCTCAATGCGAAGCCGCCATCCGCTATGATATTGCCGACGAGATCCCCTTGGCTTTACAAGCCCAGGCCGATTTCGTTTTCTTGGACCCGCCTTGGTACCCAGAGGTCTACGGCGTGTGGCTCCGCCGGGCAGCGCAGCTCGCGTGCGGAGGCACGCTGCTGATCCCACTCTTCCCCGAGCTGACGCGCCCGAACGCCCCAACCGAGCGTACCGACCTGCTCGCGCGCCTACGAAAGGCATCCCAGACCGTCTTCTTGCTCCAGGACTTCGTCGATTACACGGTGCCGACCTTCGAGGAGGCGCACCTCGAGTCTCTACACTTGGGCTGCCTCGGTGCGTGGAAAGTCGCTGACCTCCTGATCGCGAAGCTGTCCGATCGGGAGCTTGCCGACGCCTTCTTTCCCGCAGCCGGCCCTTACGTGGGAAGTTCAACCTGGGCCGAGATCGACGTTGGAAGCATGCGACTTTTCGTGAATACCGCGGTCGCCCAGCAAGGCGCAGGACTCCTCTCGCCTTCAACCAGCGGGAGTCTTCTACGATCGCCAAGTCGGAGAGACCCTAAGAACGCCAACATCAACGTCCTTACGTCCAGGGGCCACGGGCTGCGAACGGCCGAGCCAGCGCGGCTACTCGAACAGCTTCAGGAGATCGCTGCGGCCACTCGTGACGGCAGATCGGTGTCGCAGGTCGTGCGTACTGGTTCTTTGCGTGGCGAGGCGCGATCGTTGTTACTCACGATTCTCGGCGGAGTTTGAGAAGTGGCGATCTTGTGCCGCCGTCTGGTAACGGTAGCCGGGCTGTCGGAAGGCTGTTCTCGGAGGCAAGCATGATTCGCACTGTGGTTCTTCGCTTTCGCGACATCACGATGGTGGATACGATCTCGGCTCACGAGGAGGTCATCAAGAGGACTGGTTACGTGTGGTGGGGTTGGTGGAAGAAGGCAGGTGAAAGCGACCGTGTCGCCGAATGTGAGCAGCTTCATGGGCTGCTCCGTAGTGGAGCGGTAGAGCTTGGACTCTTTGACCGCTCGACTTCGCGTTTTTTCAAGGCGAAGGCAGTAGACATCGTCTTTGAATCGTCTGGCGAAAGCATTCCTTCACCGGAGTCGCATAATACACCTCATTACTACGAATCTGCTCGAGTAGCGGCTTGGATCAAGTTTACGAATTTCGAACCCCTTACGAGGGAAGATTTTACCAGTAAATTCGGTGAGGTTCCTCTTGGTGATTCAACCTTCTTCCCGATTTCGTCGGAGGGACTGCCGGCGGTCCTCACGAGCACTTTCATCGGAGACGAGGTCGGGATCATGAGTCCCTATCTGGTTCATCTCTCTGATCTGCATTTCGGTGGGGACTTTGGTTTTCCAGCAGAGTCTGGCCCTGGTAAACGACCTCTCCTAGACGTGCTTCTCTCAGATATAGCCAAGTTGGTAGAGTCATCCATCGGCATTCTTGTCGTGTCGGGAGATTTTACTACCAAGGCTGATGGCAACACACTGATGACTGATTCTCTCGGTTTCCTTAAGGACTTGGCCCGGCGATTGGATCTCCGCCCGCAGCAGGTGGTGCTCGTCCCCGGAAACCACGATATACCGCTGAGGGACTGGGAGCCCTATAGCTACAAACACGAGACGCTAATGCGCCTTTTCCTGAAAGAGTTCTATGGACAACCAATAGATGGTTTCATGCAACTTTATCGGTTCAAGCTGGCAGGCGGAAGGAAGCTTGAAATCTTGACGATCAACTCGGTTCATTTACGAACCACTAGTGATAAGAACTACGGCTACGTTGATTGGTCGCTCTATGACGACTTTCTCCGTACGCACGAGTCCGACCCTCAATCACTGAAGATGGCGGTGCTTCATCACCATCTTGTTCCCGCGGTGACAGAGGAACTTATTGACCCTGGCTATCCTGAAGCAGGAATTAGCCTGACTCTTGACGCTGGCGCTGTAACCGAGGGGCTACAGTCTCACGGCTTCAGGGTGGCACTGCATGGGCATCAGCACGTTCCAGGAGTGACAAGAATCGGCCGGGGACGACTCCAAGACGATAGTCTAAAACTTGCCGGGATGGACGAATCTCTTTTCGTGATTGCTGGAGGAACTACTGGATCATGCAGGTACAGTCCTTCCTTCAAAGATAATTCTTATGGACTCATTCAGGTCAAAGACAAGGAGTTAGCTTTGACCGTGCGGCGGTTCAGCGCTGCGAGCGCGCCGCGAACGCACTTCACCGCCACTCTCGGCCTCACTCGGTAAGATCTTCTGAAGCCTACGGCGGAGCCAGGTTTGCGAGATTCGCAATAAAGAGGCGGTGGACGCTGGAGAAGCGCCGGGTCTACCAGTCTTCGACGATCGGGTCGAGCGCCTCGAGCCGTCCGTGTGTGAAGATGATCCGGGCGAACGAGGCCGTGGCGGGTGAGGGATCAGCGTCGCTCGGCGGCCTGGGGACGGGGTCCCGCGGGCGGCGGCTCGCCGCTGCCGGCCGTACGCGTCTTGGCGGCGTCGGGCGGCGGCGGCGCGGCTGCCTCCGCCGGTGCGAAGATCGACAGCGGCGACGGGGCCTGCGTCCGCCTGGGACCAGCGAGTGTGGCGGCCGCGGCGCCAGGGTCCGTGGCGGCGGTTGCCGACGATCCGAGCGGCGCCGCCGGCACCTTGCCGGGGACGGCGTTCACGGCGCGCAGCTCGGCATCCAGGTCGGCCTCGCTGACATAGGGCAGCTGGCGATGCTGGTAGCGGTCCGCCTGCACGATGAGGCGGTTGAGCAGCCGGGAGTGGCGCCAGTCGAAGACCAGGCGCTTGATCTCGGGGTAGAAGAAAGAGGCAGCCGCCAGCACGAAGGCGAAGGCGTCGTCGAAGATCGGGATGAACGGCGCCTTGACGATCAGGCCGCCGACCGTCAGGCCGGCGAGCCCGAGCGCCAGGCGGGACAGCGGGTCCCCCTGGCGCCACAGGCCGTAGCTGTCGAGCTCCAGGCGCGTCTGGGCCGCCGCCGCCCGCGCGTACTGGGGCAGCGCGGTCTCCAGCACCTCGCTCTCGAGCTCCCGCCAGTAGGCGGGCGTGCCGCCGGCCTCCACGTAGCAGGGCGCGATCTCGGCCAGCTTCTCGCGCGCGATCTCGGCCAGCTGCGCCGCCGCCTCGCCGTCGTCGGTCGGCAGGCTGCGCCGTCGGTGCTCGCAGTCCTGGAGCACCGCGAACAGCACGGGTCCGAAGTCGTACTCGCGGCCGGCAAGGTTCAACATGGCGGATCCTACGGTGTCATGGCTGCGGGTTCGGCGGGCCCGGCGGCGGGTTCGGCGTCTCGGCGTCGCGCCCCTGCTGGTAGCGCAGCACGCCGAGCTGCTGCAGCAGCCGGTTGCCGTCGATGATGATATTGCCGTTCGGCAGCTTCGGGATCTGGCGGATCTCCTTCTTCTCGAGCGCCTCGATCAGCCGCAGGTTGACGTAGGCGTCGCCGGCGCTGCTGTTGAGCGCCGCCCGCTCGCGGCGGATCCCCTCGGCGCTGGCGCTGCGCTCGGCCAGGGTGGCCTGCGCCTCCTGCTGCCGCTTGACCAGGTAGGCGTCGGCCGCCCGCTTCGCCTGCTCGAAGCCGCCCTGGGCGGCGGTGAGCTCCTGGGTGAGCTGGGCCACCTTGGACTGCAGGTTCGCCTGGTTGGCCTCCTGGGTGGCATGGATCTCGGCCTCCAGCTTCTCGGCCTGCTTCTCGGCCTCCTTGCGCTGGTTGATCAGCCGCTGGTACTCGCGCTTGAAGGAGAAGTCGCCGAGCAGCACCGATTCGACCATCACGCCGTAAGGCCGCAGCCGTTCGTTCAGCAGGTTGGTGGCGTCGTTGGCGGCGGCGAAGCGCAGCTTCGGGTTGTAGAACTCCTCCGAGTCGAGGCGATTGAGCACGTCGCGGACGTAGGTGCGGGCGAGCGGCCGCACCAGGCGCTGCTCGACCTCGTCGCTGCTCGGCGCCACGTTCCGCCAGATCGCGCCGATGCGGCTGGGATCGATCCGCCAGCGCACCGTGACGTCGGTGTCGATGTCGTTGCCGTCGCGGGTCTTGAAGCGCAGGTCGTCCTTCTCGCGGCGGTTGCCGCTGCTGAGGTCGGCGTTCATGATCAGGCTGCGCTGCGAGATGTCATAGGTGTTCCAATCGTTGACGAAGGGCAGGAAGAAGTAGGTCGCGCCCGCCGGCTTGATCTCCAGCGAATGGGTGAGCTTGTTGAACACCGCGCCGACCTCGGTGGGTCCGGTGTGATGCGGCGTGCAGGCCACGACGGAGAGCAGCGAGAGCAGCGTGAGCAGCCTGAGCAGCGCCGGCAGCCTGAGGAGCGAGAGCAGCGCCGGCAGCCTGAGCAGCGCGAGCGGCGAGAGCGCCGCCCGGTGCAGCAGGATCTTGGAAGAGGAGCGTGGCATGGCTATTGGGTCTCCGCGGCGGCAGCGAGCGTCGGGCAGGGGTCTCAGTGGCTGGACACGATCTTCGAGAAGTCGGTGGGATCTTCCGAGATGTAGATCGGCCCCTTGATGCTGTTGAGCAGGGCGAGGCCGCGCTTCAGCCGCAGCAGCTTGTCGGAGCCGGCGCCTTCCATGGCGCGGTTGATGGCCTCGGTGCCCGACGCCTCGGCGCTGCGTACCAGCAGGTCGGCCTCGGCGCGCTTCTGGCGCTCGTAGAGGTCCTTCTTGGCGTTGATCTCGGTGATCTGCGCCGCGAACTCGGCCGCCTTGACGCGGATCAGGTTCTGGCCCTCGGTGGCGACCTGGTTGAGGCGCGTCTGCACCTCGGCCTGGCGGGCCAGGGCGCGGTTGGTCAGCACCGACTGGTCCTGGATCTTCTTCTGCTCGGTGAGCGCCTGGAACGTCGTCGGGTACTCGTACTGGCGGATCAGCACGTCGGCCAGGGCGAGACCGTTGTCGGCCAGGTTGCGCGCCAGCGCCGCCTTGAGCGCGGCGACCCGCAGCAGGCGCTCGCTGCCGTAGAACTGCTCCGCCAGCAGCTCGCCCAGGAACTGCTTGACCAGCGGGTCGGTGAAGCGCACCACCACCGCCTCCTCGTAGGCGTTGCCGAAGCCGAACTTGGAGACCACCAGGAAGGGGTCCTTGATGTGGTAGAGCACCGTCACGTCGAGGTCCACCGGATAGCCGTCGACGGTCGGCACCTTGATGGCGGCGCCTTTCAGGTGTCCGGCGCCCGCCTCCTGCGGGTTGTTGGTGAACTCGACCACCTGCAGGTCGTGCGGGAAGGTGCGGATCTGCTCGTAGCCACTGATCTCGCGCCGGTAGCCCGGGCGCACCAGCTCCTTCTGCAGCCCCTTGGCGGGGCCGAAGGCGATCTGGCGCATGCCGATGCGGTCGGGCGGCACGTAGGTCACGAGGCAGGCGCGGACGAACAGCAGCGGCACCAGCACCGCGGCCAGCGGCAGCACGACCCGGCGCAGCCGGCCGCTCAGGCCGCCACGCAGGAGCTGCAGCAGCGGCGACTGGACGCGAAAACGAGGTACGGCAGGATTGGGCATGTGGGTTCCAGTCCGGCGGCCGCGAGCGCGGCCTGTCGATGGGGTGCGTTGTGACTATATCACCGGCGTAAATGGAGCGCGAGCGGGCGCCCGGCGCTGGCGGGCGGCGTCCGGGTGGGAGGGGGACGCCCCCTCCCACCCCTCTTGCGGTGGAGTCTTCTTCTCAGCCCACGCCCTGGGCGGGGTAGGGGAAGCCGGCGGGCGGCGGCGCGGTCTTGTCGACGTACGCCCGCATCGCGGCGTCGCAGACCGCGTAACCCCAGTTGATCAGCTGCTGCTGGGTCGCTGGCGGCAACGCGGCGAGGCGCGTCGCCTGGGCGGCCAGCACGGCGGTCTTGTCGGGTGGGCAGGACAGGGCGTTGGGTGCCTTGTAGTCGGCGATCCTGGTGTTGATCCCCCAGTAGGCGCCCTGCCGCTCCTGGGCCTTGTAGGAGCTCACCAACTCGCGCGTGCGCAGGGCGTGCACCTGGTTCTGGATCACGTCGAGGACGCGCAGCGCCTGGCCCAGTTTGCCGGTATCCGGCTGCTCCTGGAAGCCGAAGGCCTTGCCGCCGTCGCTCACCAGGATGGTCTGGTATCGCTTCCAGGCCGTCTCGAGTCCGAGGTTGTCGTAGACACCGCCGTCAGCCAGGACGACGTTGGTGGTGAACGGCGGCCGCTGCAACTCTGGCGTGCCGCTGCCGGGAACGAAGTCACTGTCCTGCAACTGCAAGCGCGCCGGCGACAGCACCGGCGGGAACGCCGAGGAGGCGGCGACCGCCACCGCCAAGTCGACGCGCGGGTTCTTTACCTCGCCCACCCTCCAGTCCCACATGTAGGCCTTGGTGAAACGCCACAGCGCGCCCGACTGGAGGTTGGTGGAGTTGATGATGAAATCCGGAGCCGGCGGGTCGGGCAGATCCTGCAAGGTGTGGTTGGCGAAGAGGTGCTGGCGGTACTTTTCCGCGACCTTCTCGGAGGCGTTGACTCCCGGCAGGAAGCCTCCCAGCGCCGCCTCGACGTCGACGTCGGTGGCGGCCATGTTGAGCAGCGGCACGACTACCTGGTCGTTGAAGTTGGCCGCCACGCCGTTGGCGTCGAAACCCAGCCCGTTCCACCCGAGCGCCAGCACGCCGGCGGTGATGCTGCCGCCCGAGACGCTCGAGACGCGGCTCAGCTTGGCCAGGTAGCCGAGCTCGTTCAACCGCAACAGCACGCCGACGTGGAACACCATTGCGCGGTAGCCGCCGCCAGACAGGCAGAGCGCGATGCCGGGCTGCGGCCCGGGCGGCTGCCCCTGAGGCCCGTCCGCCGCCGGGGTCGTCACCACCCGCTCCGCGGTGGGCTTGACCGGCTGGCTGTCCACACCCACGCTCGGCGTGTCTCCACTTCCCGGGATCGGGCTGTCCGCGGCCCCCGCGAGCGGCTCGTTGTTTGGCATTGTCGAATCTCCTCTTTGGTCGGTGCTCAGGTTTCAGTTCCTACCGCCTGGCGTCGCTCAGGATCACGTCGGCAGCCTTCTCGCCGATCATGTAGATCGAGCTGGCAATGAAGAAGCCCGGGATGCGCGGGAACACCGAGGCGTCGACCACCCGCAGGCCGGAGACGCCGTGCACGCGGAAATCGCTGCTCAGCACACCCCCCTCCTCCCTGGCGCCGATCGCGCAGGTGCAGGACGCGTGGTGGCCCCAGGCGTGGTCGCGGACGAAGGTGCGGAGATCCGCGTCGCTCTGCACGTCCTCGCCCGGCAGCTCCTCCTCGGCGATGAGGTTCTTCTCCTTGAGCTCCGCGGTCATCCTGCGCACGAACTTGATGCCGTCGACGACCGAGTCGAGGTCCTGTCCCTCCACGTCGTTGCCTTCCTCGAAGTAGTGGAAGTCGATCGCCGGCGGGTCGCGCGGATCGGCGGAGCGCAGGGTGACCTCGCCGGCGCGGTTCAGGGTGTGGGCCTTGAGGATCGCCCAGGTCAGGTAGTTGAGGTTCTCGGGGAACAGCTTCGAGTAGCCCGGGAAATAGCCCTTGAACTTGCCGAGCAGGGCGAAGCAGAAGAGGTCCGGGAGCGGCCGCTCCCGCGCCGAGCGCCGGATCACCGCCAGCACGGCGCCGTTCGTCGTGTAGACCCCCTTGCGCGGCGACCCCGCCCACTGCTGGTACTGGGGATCGCCCTTGGCGAACTTGGCCCCCTTGAGCACCGACCAGGCGGAGAAATTCATACGGTTCACCACCGCCACCTCGTAGCGGTCCTGCAGGTTCTTGCCGACGCCGGGGAGATCGACCCGCACCGGGATGCCGAAGCGCTCGAGGACCTCGCGCGGCCCGATGCCGGAGAGCATCAGCAGCTGCGGCGTGTTGAAGGCGCCGCCGGCGAGGATCACCTCGCGCGAGGCGTGCAGCTCGCGCCGCTCGCCGCTCGCCGGGTGCGGCGCGGCGGCGGCGCGGTACAGCCGCTCGCCCTTCAGGTATTCGACGCCGGTGGCCCGACCGGAATCATCGAAGAGCACCTGGGTGACCAGGGCGTCGAGCTCGATGCGCAGGCGGTCGGGGTACTTCCGGGCGGTCTCGACCACGCGCTCGCGGGTGCCCATCCGCTGCCGGCCGCGAGTGGTCAAGGGGACGACGCGGAGGCCCACCGCGTTGGCCTTGGTCAGCCGCCAGTCGTTGGGGTCGGCGAAGCTCTTGAAGAGCCAGCGCAGGCGCTCGCGCAGCCGGCGCCCCTCGAGCGCCGGGATCAGCGCCGAGCCGATCACCTTGACCAGGTCGCGGTCGTTCAGCGCCGCCTCGGGGATCGACACCTCGGTGTGCAGCCAGCCCTGCCAGCCGTGGCGGGTCGGATTGATGCCCAGCTTGGCGAGCCAGCGCCAGATGGGCCGGTACTGGCAGTTCTCCAGGCGCTCGAAGTAGCGGCGCATGTTCACGGCGCGGAAGGAGTCGTCGCCGGTGGCCTCGGCGAGGTCGTTCCAGTCGGCGTCGTGCGGGTAGATGGTGATCATCGCGTTGTGCGCGGTGCAGCCGCCCAGCGTCCCGGCGCGTGGATAGAGCACGCCGTCGCACTGCTTGCAGTACTTCGGGTCGCGTTGCTGCTGCTCGTCGTTCTGGTAGTGACGAATGAAGAAGTCCCACTTCATCGCGACGTTCTCGGTCGAGATGGCGTGGAACACCGGCACGTCGTAGTCGTCCGGCAGGCGGTTGCCCTGGGGATCGATGGCGTCGCCGCCGATGAGCACGCGCGGGTCGCCTCCCGCCTCGAGCAGCACCACCGTGCGGCCCTC
>DATNKH010000033.1:0-6434 GCA_035603475.1 Thermoanaerobaculia bacterium | reverse complement strand
GGCGTCGCCGGGCGCGCCGGAGCCGGGCCGCGGCCCGCAACCGCAGGGCCGGGAGTCGCAGGGCCCGCGGCCCCAGGGCCAGCGGCCCCAGCCGCCCGGGGATGAGGCCGCGCCGCGGAAGGGCATGCCGCGCCGGTTCCGCATCGCCGCCCTGGCGGCGGTGGCGGTGCTGGCGGTGGCCGGGGTGCTCTACTGGCTGCACGCGCGCCAGTACGAGGACACCGACGACGCCCAGGTGGACGGCGACATCCATCCGATCAGCGCGCGGGTCAACGGCACGGTGCAGGCCGTCAACCCGGGGGTCGCGGAGAACCGCTCCGTGGCGGCCGGCACGGTGCTGATCGACGTCGACCCGGCCGACTACAAGAGCGCGGTCGCCAGCGCCCAGGCCGAGGTCGACCGGCTGCGCGCCAGCGCGGCGGCCTCGGGCGCCGAGGTGCCGGTGCAGAGCGCCAACGCCATCGGCCAGCTGCGGGTCGCCGAGGCGACCGTGGCGCAGGCGCGGCAGGGCGTCGCCACCGAGCTCGCCAACCTCAAGGCGGCGAAGACCCGCGTCGATCAGGCGCAGGCCAACGCCGGCAAGACCGAGGCAGACCGCCAGCGCTACGCCAACCTGCTCGCCAAGCAGGAGATCTCGCGTTCCGAGTACGACCAGCGCGCCACCGACGCCCGCAACGCCCAGGCGGCGCTCGAAGGCGCCCTGGCGGACGTGGTGGCGGCCGAGGGCAGGGTGGCCCAGGCGCGCGCCGGGGTCGCGCAGCAGGAGGCCAACCTCGGGAAAGCGCGCACCGCGCCGCAGCAGATCGCCGAGGTGCGGGCGCGTTTCGGCTCGGCCAGCGCCGACCTGGCGAAGGCCGAGGCGCAGCTCGAGACCGCGAGGCTCAACCTCTCCTATACCCACATCGTGGCGCCGGTGTCCGGGATCGTCGGGCACAAGAGCGTCGAGTCGGGGCAGCACGTCCAGCCCGGCCAGGAGCTGCTGACCATCGTCGAGGTCGATGACGCCTGGATCACCGCCAACTTCAAGGAGACGCAGCTGCGCCTGATGCGGCCGGGCCAGCCGGCGGAGATCCACGTCGACAGCTACGGCGTCGATCTCCCCGGCCACGTCGAGAGCATCGCCGCCGCCACCGGCGCGCGCTTCAGCCTGCTGCCGCCGGAGAACGCCAGCGGCAACTTCGTGAAGGTCGTGCAGCGGCTGCCGGTCCGCATCCGTCTCGACCACCCCCAGGACCCGCAGCGCCCGCTGCGTCCGGGCATGTCGGCGGACGTCGCGGTGAAGGTGCGGTAGCGGTTCGGGGGGAGCTTCAGACGCCCCCCAGTGTGACCGGGTAGGCTTTCCACCCGGCGTTGGTCAGCGCGAGGTAGCAGGCCTCGCCCCAGTTTCCCGTGGTCCAGATCACGAAGCCCTGGGTCCCGGCGTGGTTGAGGACGAAGAGGGTGATGGTCCGCGCGAAGAGCGGGCCGAGCTTCTGCTCGGCCAGCTTCAGCTCCTCGGGCGTCAGCACCACCAACCGGCGCCGCGAGTGGACAGCGGTGAAGAGCTGGCGGTCGGCGATCCAGAATTCCGTCGGCGGATGGAGAGAGTCGGGAGGGGCGCCGGAGCGATCGCGCGCCTCCATCGCCGTGAACATGGCGGCGAGCGCCTGGCTCTCGGGGCCTGGTCTCTGCTGGAGCGCCACCTGGGGCAGCATGTCGGCGCCGTCCTTGACGCCGTCGTGGTCGGTGTCGGGGTCCTGCGGATCGAGGACCAGGGCCTCCTCGTAGAGATCGGTCAGGCCGTCGCCGTCGGAGTCGCGCTCGAGCACCGCGAGGGGGATGTCGAGGTAGATGCCCCGCGCGGCGTTCCCGCGCCCGCGCCCGGCCTGCCCCTCCGCCGGCGCCGCGCCGGCGGCAGGGCTCTCTGCCTCGGATTCCGACTCGGATTCCGACTCGGATTGGCGGCGCTCCACCTCGACGTGGAGGTGGTCACCGGCGAGCAGCGGCAGGTTGGAAGCCTGGTGTACGGCGTAATCACGGGCGAGCTGCAGGCCGGCGAAGAGAGGCCGCGACCAGGTGGTCCCGCCATCCGAGGAGAGGATCACCCAGTACCCGGGGTTGTCATCCTCCTCCGAGTAGGCGATCACCGCCGCTCGCCGGCCCCGGCGCTCCGCGCGCTCGATCGAGAAGCGCCGTTCGAGCTCCGGGGGCAGGTGCACCGGCGCCTGGGCCGTCTCGGCAGGCAGGTCCTGCACCTCTCCCGGCGGGACGACGGCGGCAGGCAGAGTGTGCTCGCGGAACTCGACCAGGAGCGGCGTCCGCAGGAGGCGGTCCACGACCGGCGCGATGGGGTCCGGGCCGAGGGCCGCGTGGGCCTCCTCGACGCTGCGCTCGAGGCGCTCCTCGAGACGGGACCGCAGCGCGCCGATCTCGGCCTCGAGGGCCGTGGCCGCGGCGGCGATCCCGGGCGGCGCCAGCTCTCGCTTGCCGTGCGGCCCCAGGTCCCCGATGAGGCTCAATGCCCAGCGCAGGTAGCGCACTTCCAGCGCCGGGTAGCCGTCGCGGCGGGCGACGGCCGCCAGCGCGAGGCTGCGCCCGCCCCGGATGCTGTCCTCCCCGTTGCTTTCCAGGTGCGACGTCAGGACCTCGAAGGGATCGTCCGGCGCCTGCCGCCAGGCCGCCAGGACCCCGTACCAGGGGCCCTGGTGCGTGACCGGCTGCGACGCCAGCCAGCGATCGGCGCCCGTCATGTCGCCGCGGGCGAGGCTGAGCAGGGCCAGGTCCTGCCGCACGTCCTGCAGGTCGCCCGCGAGCTCGACGCCGTCGAGCTGGAGTTGGACCTTCTCCGCGGCACCTCTCTCCACGACGGCGCGCACCGCGGCAGGCAGGCCGTCGAGCATCGCGGAGGCGCGATCGAACTGCCCGACCTCGACGTCCAGCTCGAGGGCCGATTCCGCGGCGGCGGCAGCCAGCCGTTGCACGTCAGGCCGCATGTCGGGCTGCACGTCAGGTCCTGCTTGCTGGGCGAGGCGGCGGACAACCTCTTCGAAGGTGACGATGCTCCAGGCTGGATTCTTGGCGTTCCTGGCGTTCCTGGCGGCCTCGAGCCAGACGTCCGGCGTGCCGGGCTCCTGGGCGAGCGCCGCGAACAACAGGTCGGCCCCGAGGTCGCCCGCGCCGCGGTGCAGCAGGCAGGCCAGGCCGATGGGGTCGGGGGCGCCGGAGACGAGCCGCAGGGCTGCCGGCGATGCGCCCTCCATGACCGTTCCCCAGCGGAAATAGAAGTCAGCCAGGTCGGCGCGCAGCCGCGGCTCTTGCGGCTGGCTGTCCAACAGATTGATGAACCCCGCTTCAATCTCCCGTAGCGCATACTCGGCGACCGCGTCGCTGCCGGCCAGCTCCTGGACGCGCGCCTCGAGCGCCTCGACGGTCGCGGGGACGGAGAGCGCATCGGGCTCGGCGAGCCCAGCCGGCGGGTCCGGCGCGGGGATGGCAGAGGCAGGGGCTGCGGATGCAGGACCAGGGCCCTGGCCCACCCAAGCCGCCAAGGCCAGGACCGCCGCGGCGCAAAGGCCGCCGGGTCGCTGTCGTCGCAGCATCCCTCTCATGGCATGCCTCCCTCCTGGCCCCGATGCCTTGGATAGGCTCTCTAGAAGCTACAGAGCAACATCGATGCCGGAAAGTTCCTTGCCGCACCATGCTCATCGACTCCCTGCAGCCAGTGGCCCCTGGCCGGCGACGGTTCGCGGCGGATCAGCCGGCGACCTTGAACTCGAGGTGGTAGTCCGCGGTCATGTTCTGGCCGAAGCGGTCCTCGGCGACCTGTGACGCCACGACCGTGAGCCTGCAGCTGGCGCCGAGAGGGAGGGGCTGGCGTGGGGTCAGGATGAACAGGTTGTCGCTCCCGGGGCCGTCGGCCGTCGCGTCGACGGGGACTGGCGCGCCCGACGGGCACTCCAGCTTGAAGGCCGCAGCGGTTGCCTTCACCGGCTCGTTGAGCAGCACCGCGATCTGGCGCGCCCGCGCCCCTCCGCGGTCGAACCCGGCGGGATAGACGGCCCTCACGGCGGGTACCTCGGCCTGCCACTTCTGCGCGATCACCCGCTTCCAGCCCGTGGCATCGCGGGCGAAGACCATGGTGAAGATCGCCCGTCCCGCCTCGCTCTTGCCCGCCAGGTCCACGGTCCCGACGCTGGCCCAGCCGGTAAACACTGCCGCGTTGGCGCCGATCGGGACGACCTCCCACTTGTCCCACTTGAAGTCGAGCGTCTTGAGCGAGGCGTAGTACCGGCCCAAGGTCTCGACATATTGCTTGCCGGTGATCGGGTTGCCGTTGCTCACGTACACCACCCGCGTGTCCTGCGGAATGAGCCGGCCGTTGCTGGCCGCATCACGGCGCGACGCCGACGCGGCCATCTCTTGCGCCAGCCGGACGGCCATCGCCGACGCATCCGGCTCCGCTCCCTTCGACGCCCGGCCGATGGCCACGCCGCCGGCCGTCACTGCCACGATCATGAGCCACAGACGAAGATCAGTGCGCATGGGGACTTGACCCTCCGCCAACGGGCGCGAGCCGGCTCGAGCGCCGCCCGGTCCGGAAGCGATTCGTCGCGCAGCATACTGCCACCGCGTCCTCGGGCCATGACCCGCGAGTATTGTGTTATTATATGTACATACAGAACCGGTAATCAGACCCAGAGCCATGAGCGCATAACCTGGTGCGGATCCCTCCAGAATCGAGGACAGCATTGTGTATACGAAGAACTCGCCGCCGGCCAGGCCCAGGGTCTACAGGCAGCAGCGCGGCCAGGCGTTGAGGGAGCTGGCGGAGAAGGCGAATCCAGGCTCGGAAAGGTGTTCGGGACCGTCTTGACTCTACGCTCTCGTGCACGTTGGCTGTTGAATCTCGTTGGTGCACGTCGTGACATCCGCGTCTTTCTCAGCTACCGGCGCGACGACACATCGGGCCACGCGGGTCGGCTGCGTGCGGACATCGAGAGAAACCTGCCCGGCAGCACGGTGTTCATGGATATCAGCAGTATCAGTCCGGGCGAAAAATTCGCCGATTCGATCAAGGCGGCAATCGCATCATGCGATATGCTTCTGGCGCTGATTGGCAGAGAGTGGCTGCACATCTTGCGCCATGACGCAGCGGAACCAAAGCAGGAGGACTGGGCCAGACTGGAGATCAAAACTGCGATCGAGCACAAGATCCCCATCGTGCCGGTACTCGTCGATCGTGCATCACTACCCGGAATCAGCGAATTGCCTGAGGACCTGGAAGAGCTGGCCAGGCGCCAAGCCATGGAGATCAGCGACGGGCGATGGAATTACGACGTCAGCCAGTTGATCCGCGTGATCGAGCAGAGAAGGCGTGGAACATCCAGCGGTCGCAAGCGACTGTACCAGGCGGCCGCGGCCGTCGGGTTGGTGGTGCTCGTTGCCTCCCTGGTCATCTTTCTACGATGGCGCGCTGCCGATCGGACTCACATGGCATCGAAACGTCCGTCTGCCACCTCGACGGTTGGCAGCGTTCCCGGCGTAGAGCCGGAGCCGCCCGCTCCAGCTGATGCGGCACTGCAAGTGATCGTGGATTATTCGCAGGTCGACACGACCAACGTGCCCCATAGTCAGGTGATTGCTGCTCCCTATCTCTTCAAGTTCGGCATCGACGTCGTGAAGCAGACGCCTCCGGGATCCCAGGTCGTGCTGATCAACAACGTTGGGCTGTATGATGGCAGGGCGATTCACCCGACGCTTAGCCAGAATTTACTGACTCAGCTCCGCACCGAGAACACTCCGGCATCCTTCACGTTGAAGTTCTCCGAGCCTCTCGACAGCGTGGAATTCGTCCTCCCGGCACTGTTTCCAGCAACCGCAAGTGGTGTGAGCTTTCCCGCTTGGAGCGCTCACGCGCTCGGCGTTGCGGGGCAGGAGCTCAGCTCGCAGGGCGAAGGCATCAGAAGGTTTCTACCCCGGCCTCCCGATGCCGCCGGTCCTCGGGAGGTCCCGACGCGGCGCTACGCGCTGAGAGCGCCGGCCTTCGACGGCATCGCCGAGGTTCGCTTTGACTCCGATCCACGACTGAACGGCAAGCCGTTCGCCGGATTCAGCGCGATTGTCATCGAACAGCTGACCCTGACCCGGCGACCCAAATAGGCCGCGGAAGCTTCCCGGCGACGACGGCGGTGGGTGCCAGGATCTCGGCCGCGAGATACTGAGGAAGCGCGGTGTGTGCCGCCCGCTCGCCGGCTCCTCAGGCGGATGCATGCATTGCTAATTAGCAATTAGTCATAGAAACAATAGCTGATGTATACTGGACGGCTGCACTGACCCATGAACGGAGTCAGCGTCAGACAGCAACGCTCATCTAACGTTAGGAGGAATTATGAAAGTGGCCGTCTTTACCCTCACCCTCTTCGCTGGGTGCCTCGTGATTTCGTCTGTTTCCGCTC
>DATNKH010000032.1:0-11915 GCA_035603475.1 Thermoanaerobaculia bacterium | reverse complement strand
GGGGAACACAGCGTCTCATCCCCGCTGCCCCGAGACACGAGCCCCTCCCACCGAGGGGCTCTTCTACTTCACCCAAGATACTAGGGGGCACCACGCCCACCTTCATCGGTCGGGGTCGGACCTGGCCGATGGGCAACTACTAATAACCCGCGGGGCCGCTGCACCCGTCCCCGCGCTCGTGGCGGGCTGTCCTCTGCAGATGTCGTGTGCCCGGGCGGCGATTCGGAGCACTGCCGGGGACCCGGCATCTCGTACGCCTCGCGCCGGCCTGCCCGCGAGCGGCCATGCCGGCCCTTCAAACGCAAGCCTGGTGGGCATTCGGGCCGGTGGGCGCGGTGACGATCCGGCTGGCAGTCATGGGTTGGCGCCGCGAGGTACCGGGGGTCCCGGCGTCCGAGCGGCCACGGGCACGGTCCTTGATATGTCATTCAATCGGAGCGACCGTGGGAACGATGCCGTAAGCACTCGAGGTGAACGGCCATGACCGCCAGGCAGGTTGCGCTGTCGACCCTGTTGATCGTCGCATGCACCGGCTGCAGTCTCTCCGCCCCTCGTCCCGCCGTGGCGCCGCCGCCCCAGGAACCCTCCTCAGCGCCAGGCCGAGGCGCAGGCGCAGCAGCAGCGACAAGCCGAGCAGCAAGCCGCCGAGCAGCAACGCCAGGCGGAGCAGCAGCGCCAGGCCGAGCAGCAGGCGCAGCAGCAGCGCGAGCAGCAGGCGCAGCGGGAGCGCGAGCGACAACAGGGGCCGCCGCCATTCTGAGCGCCCCCGGGGAAGCTCTTCGGGGTCTGCGGGAAGTTGGCCGATCTACCGCTGCGATAGGATGAAGTGCTTGCGGAAGGAAAGGAGACCGATCATGTCGTGCCCGATCTTCACCCGTCTCGCGTTGGGCCTGCTCGTCGCCGCCGTTCCTCCCGCGGCCTTCGCCGCCGGCCCGTGCGACGGTCCGGGACCGGCCTCCGAGGTCGCCGCCCGCGAGACCGCCTGGACGAACCTCGTGCCCCCGAACGGCACCGGGCAGGCGTTCACCGCGACCCGCTCTCGCATCACCGGCATCGAGGTCGACCTGGTCACCGGCAATCCGCAAGCGGATGCGTCCGACACCCTGACCATGACCCTGTCCACCCGTCGCGGCGATCTGCTGGCGGAGGTGGAGATGTCGCTGGAATCGGGCCAGGCCGGCTGGATCTGCTTCGCCATGCCCGAGGGCGGCGTCGACGTCAGGCCCGGCGAGGCCCTGGACGTGCACCTGCGCGACACCGGCAAGGTGATCTTCGGCTGGCGCTACCGCGGCGACAGGTCTCCACACGGTCGTGCGTTGATGCTCAACCGCGTCGAGCCCTCCGCCGACTTCGCCTTCCGGGTCCACGACGCCACCGCCGAGCCAGGCTCGTAAAGCCTTTCGCGAGGCACTCGCAGTCCACCCAGCCCCTTTCGCAGTCCACCAAGCCCTTTTGCGAGGCACCGCAGTCCACCCATCGGAGGCCCGCGGAGGGGGATCTGCCCACCCCGGCCTACTATGGGCGAGGCCCCCGCAGTCCTCCGCCCCACGCAGCTAGGAACCTCGCCCATAGGAGGCCGGGGTGGACAGATCCCCCTCCACCAGCGGGCCGGTCGGCGAAGGGTTCGCCGGGCCGTCTTCTTGACACTTGACACGGTCGAATAGTTAGGCTAAGCTTACGGTTAGTCAAGGCTAACCATAAGCCATGATCGAGCCCATTCACCGCATCGCCGCACTCGGAGCCCTGGGAGACGCCACCCGGCGGGAGATCTTCGGGATCCTTGCCGGCGGGCCGAGCTCGGTCGCCGACATCGCCCGCCGCCTGCCGGTGACCCGGCCGGCGGTGTCGCAGCACCTCCGCGTGCTGAGCGACATGGGCCTCGTGACCCATCGCACCGCCGGCACGCGCCACATCTACCGCCTCGATCCGGATGGCATCGCCGCGCTTCGCGATTACCTCGACGCGCTCTGGGAACGCGCCTTGAACGACTTCAAGGCAGCCGCCGAGCGCTCGTTCATTCAAGAAAAGGAGACCCCCCGATGACCGTCATGTCCCAGCCCATGCCCCAGCCCCAGCCCCAGACTGCCATGTCCGTCAAGAAAACCGTCCTGGTCGAGGCCCCGCAGGCGCACGCCTTCGCCGTATTCACCGAGCGGCACGGCACCTGGTGGCCGCTCGCCACCCACCACATCGGCAAGGCCGCGGCAGAGACCGCGATCATGGAGCCGCGGGCGGGCGGCCGCTGGTTCGAGCGCGGCGTCGACGGCAGCGAGTGCGACTGGGGTCACGTGCTGGTCTGGGAGCCGCCCGACCGCCTCGTCCTGGCGTGGGAGATCACTGCCGACTGGCAGCACGACCCGAGCTTCCGGACCGAGGTCGAGGTGCGTTTCGTCGCGGTCGGCCCGCACAGCACCCGCGTCGAGCTCGAGCATCGCCACCTCGAGCGCTACGCCGAGAAGGCCGATTCGATGCGGGCCGGGCTCGACTCCGAGGGCGGCTGGGGCAAGCTGCTGGAGATCTTCGCCGCGGCCGCCGCCACGCCGGCCTGAGGCGCACTGCACCCAGAAAGAAAAGCCCCGGCTTTCGCCGGGGCTGTCGATCGTCGATCGGGACGGCCCCCCGGCATTCGCCGGGGGATCCATCGGGAGAGGCCCCGGCATTCGCCGGGGGATCCATCGGGCGGCCCCGGCATTCGCCGGGGCCTTGTTGTGATCTACCTACCTACTGCACGTTCAGCGCGAAGTCGTCGAGCACGAACGACGTCTGCAGCGAGGCGTCTTCGGTGCCGGTGAGGAAGACCTGGATGGTCTGCCCCTTGTAGGCCGACACGTCATAGCTGTGCTGCGTGTACCCGGCGGCGGCGTTGAGGTTCGAGAAGGTGGCGAGCGTCGCCAGCACCGTGCCCGACGAGTTCCGGATCTGCACCTGCAGAGTGTCGAACGCGGTGGTGGTGGTGGTCTCCGCGGTGTCGATGTGGAGCCAGAACGAGAGTGTCGCGGTGGTAATGGACGCCGGGATCGCCACCTGCTGCATGACGGTATCGGTGTGAGTGGTGCCGTAGCCGTCCATCCAGGCGTCCCAGGTCCCGGTGTGAGCCGGCTCCTGCGGGCCGTTCTGGGCGATCACCGCGGGGGTGGTCGTCCAGTTCACGTTACCGCTCTCGAAGCCCGGGTTGAGGAGCAGCTGCTGGGGCGGCGTCGTGTTCGAGACGGTCACCGTCACCGTCGCCGAGGTGCCGACGTTGTTCGCCGCGTCGTAGGCCTTGGAGAAGATGGTGTGCGAGCCGTTGGCGACCGTGTTGGTGTTCCAGGAGAAGGTGTAGGGGGAGGTGGTCGTCGTCGACTTGAGCACGCTGTCGATGTAGAACTCGACCTTCACCACGCCGACGTTGTCCGAGGCCGAGGCGGTCACGTTGATCGTGCCCGACACGGTGGCGTTGTTCGCCGGAGAGGTGATCGAGGTCGTCGGCGGCGTCGTGTCCGGCGGGCCGGAGGTCACCACGACGTCGTCGTACCAGGTGTAGGTCGGATCGGCGCCGAAGTTGTCGTCGTGGCTGGTGAGGGTCAGCGTGACGCTGTGCCCCGCGTTCGCCGAGGCGTTGTACGTGACCTGCACCCAGGTGCCGCCCGGGTTGCTGCAGATCTTGGGAAGCAGCGTCGTCGTGACATTGGTCACGTTGTCCTTGAGCGTCGCCGTCGCCCAGTCGTACGTCAAGGTGTCCGGGCAATGGTTGTTGTACCAGAACGTCAGCGACGGGCTGCTCGACGGCATGGTGAAGGTCTGGGCGACGGAGCTATCGCCGTTGGTCGCGGTGGTGGCGCCGAGCTGCGCGCCGAAGCTGCCGCTGTGCGCGGCGCCGGCGATCACCGAGGTGGCGGCGCCGGAGGCGGTCCAGCCGGTGAAGTTGCCGGTCTCGAAGCCGCCGTTGACGACCGGGTTGGTGCTGGGGGCCGTCACCGTCAGGCTCACCGTGGCGGTGTGGGTCTTGCTGCCGCCGGTGCCGGTCACGGTGATGGGATAGGTCCCGGTAGCCGTGGACGAGGCGACGGTGATGGTCATCGTCGAGCTGCCCGCGCCGGGGGCCGCGATCGAGGTCGGGTTGAAGGCCACCGTGACGCCGGTGGGCTGGCCCGAGGCCGAGAGCGCGACGGCGGAGTTGAAGCCGCCCGAGACCGTGGTGGAGATCGTCACGTTGCCCGCGCTGCCCTGGGTGATCGTCGTCGAGGTCGGCGACGCCGCGATGGTGAAGTCAGGCGCGGTGACCGTCAGGGTGACGGTGGCGGTGTGAGTGACGCTGCCGCCGCTGCCGGTGACGGTGATCGGGTAGGTGCCCGCGGCGGTGGAGGAGGCGACGGTGATGGTCATCGTCGAGCTGCCCGAGCCGGGCGCCGGGATCGAGGTGGGGTTGAAGGCCACGGTGACGCCGGTGGGCTGGCCCGAGGCCGACAGCCCGACCGCGGAGTTGAAGCTCCCCTGGACCGTGGTCGAGATGGTCACGTTGCCGGCGCCGCCCTGGGCGATCGTGGTCGAGGTCGGCGACGCCGAGAGCGTGAACCCGGAGCCGGTCACCGTCAGGGTGACGGTGGCGGTGTGAGTGGTGCTGCCGGCGGTGCCGGTCACGGTGATGGGATAGGTCCCGGTGGCGGTGGTGCTGCCGACGGTGATGGTCATCGTCGAGCTGCCCGAGCCGGGCGCCGCGATCGAGGTCGGGTTGAAGGCCACGGTCGTGCCCGAGGGCTGGCCGGAGGCCGACAGCGCGATGGCGGAGTTGAAGGCCCCCGAGATCGTGGTCGAGATGGTGACGTTGCCCGCGGCGCCCTGGGCGATCGAGGTCGAGGTCGGCGACGCCGAGATGCTGAAGCCCGAGGTAGTGACGGTGAGGGTGACCGTGGTGGTGTGGGTGGTGCTGCCGCCCGTGCCGGTGACGGTGATGGGATAGGTCCCGGTGGCGGTGGAGGCGCCGACGGTGATGGTCATCGTCGAGCTGCCCGAGCCCGGCGCCGCGATCGAGGTCGGGTTGAAGGCGACCGTCGTGCCCGAGGGCTGGCCCGAGGCCGACAGCGCCACGGCGTTGTTGAAGCCGCCGGAGACGGTGGTCGAGATGGTGACGTTGCCCGCGGCGCCCTGGGCGATCGAGGTCGAGGACGGCGAGGCCGAGATCGTGAAGTCGCTGGTCGAGGTGGTGTCCTGGATGGCCGCCGTCCAGATCTCCTCGCTGCCGCCGCTGCGGCGGTCGGTCCAGGACGGGAAGTAGAGGCTGGAAATGCCGTCGAGGTTGATGTAGTCGCCGTACTGGTTGCCGCTGTCGGCGCCGGCGGTGGTTTCGTTGGTCGAGGCGGTCGTCACCTTGAACGGCGCGGCCCAGGTCACGCCGTTGTCGACCGAGGACTGGTAGTAGAGATTGGTCGAAGTGCGCGTCGAGTCGCCGACCGTGTCGTAGTAGACGAGCCCGAGCTTGCCGTTGCTGTCGTCGACCACCAGCCAGGGGAAGAACTGGTCGTTGAGGCCGGACTGGTTGTTGATCTTGACCGGCGCCGACCAGGTCGCGCCGCCGTCGGTGGAGCGCGAGAAGAAGATGCGGCTCTTGCAGGTCGAGGAGGCGTTGGTGCCCGGTCCGCCGCCGCTGGTGCAGCCGGAGTCACCCGAGAGGTCGTCCCAGGTGACGTAGACGTTGTTGAGCGACGACGTCCGGTAGGCGGCGGCGGCGGTGTAGATGAGGAGCTGGCGGCTGGCGTCCGCCGGGACGGCGAACTGGAACGAGCCGAAGGTCGTGGCGATGTGCACCGGGGCGCCGAAGGACGCGCCGCCGTTCGTGGACTTGACGACGTAGAGCCCCTGGCTGCCGGTGTCGGGGTAGAAGCCGAAGACGTCGCCGTTGGCGTTCGTCTTGATGTCGCCGCCGATGCCGGTGCCGGTGGTCTCCGAGCCGCTGACCTGGATCGGCGTCTGCCACGAGCCGGCCGGGCCGGTGCGCCGCGCCACCACCGCCGGGTTGCCGGCGTGCCAGATGACGTAGATGTTGTCCTTGAACGGCGAGGTGGCGCTGTGGTCCACCCACAGCATCTCCTTGTCGTTGTTGCTCAGGCTGCCGGAGAAGGTGTTGTCGAAGGTCCAGGTGGCGCCGCCGTTGGTGGACTTGTAGGAGCGCATGGTCAGCACGGTCTGCGAGGAATCGATGCCGATGGTCATCGACCACGCGGTGCCGTCGGAGGTCCAGTCCACGGTCGGGTCGGACATGAAGGCGTCGCCGGAGACCAGGGGCAGGGAGGTCTGGCCCCAGGTCGCGCCGCCGTTCGAGGAGAAGAACTGCGCCTGCATGCCGCTGGCGCTGATGTTGTTCGAGGCGCCGATGATCTGCTGGGTGTTGTTGCGGTTGACCCGGATCGCCGACTCGCTGCGCGGCGACGACTGGGCGCCGGAGATGCGCTCCTCACCGGTCTCGCTGGCGCTGCGGTTGCCCTCGATGACGCCCTGCTTGCCGGGGCCGGGCTTGAGGTCCTGGTGGGTGAGCATCCACTCCCAGACCTCGTTGAGGACCAGCGGGTAGCCGCCGGTGGGATCGTGCGGTAAGTACCGGTCGTGCGGATGGTTCTTGTGATAGAGCACCCGCAGCCATGGCGGGATCCGCAGCGAGTCGGTGGCTTCCTCGGAGCGCAACAGGCTGAAATCCTGGTTCTCGAGGATCAACCGCTCCAGGGCGCTGCCCGGGATGACGTGCGAGTCCACCAGCTGTTCCTGCATGCTGGGCCAGCGGCCCAGCTGCGCTGCGTCGGCGGCACTGCCGCCACCCAGGGCGCACAGGGCGAGGCCGGCGATGACGATTGCTGCCAGAGGTGCGTGCACGAGCCCGCGCACGCGAGACGAACCTGCAGATCGCTCCATTGGGTCCCCTCCAACTTCAGTAAAAGTGGTTGAAACCAAGAAGCCGCCGGTGGACGGCTTCGTTCGACGCGATCTACCTGGATGTGTCGTCTGCTCTGCTGCTGCCGTCCGCCCTGCCCTTCGCCCGGGTGTCGTCGTACGCCGCCCCGAGCCCGGTGCTGGCGCCGGCGAACCGGGAGCCCTGCTGTCGCGCTTGATCGACCGACTCGCGGTGGGCTGCCTAGCCCTGAAGTGCGCAATGTAGTGAAGACATGGATCGCTGTCAACCCCTTCGATGCGCAAGGCGTTCGTGATCGATCACGATGAATAAAAATGCGCGCGCATTCGCATGACATCCATTTGAAACCGTTTACATCGCGGTGCTCGCCGGTGCCGCTCACCGCACGGATGCTGCCCGGGGGTATTGAGCAGTTGTGAGGCCGCGTCGAACGCGCGCCTCCGGGGAAGCCCTCCGACCCGGGTCTGGGTGTGGACCCTCCCCCTGGCCTCCCTTTGGGCGAGGCGCTCGTGGTAAATCCATGGGCTGCGGACTGCGGGCGCCTCGCCCAAAGCTCTGGCCAGAGGGAGGGTCCACACCCAGACCACTCTCTTCCTCTCAGGTTGATCTCGTCGGAGGCCCGTGCCGCCCGGGGGGACCGATCGAGCCGCGGAGACCCATCGCCCGGCGCGAGCCGGGGGTTGGCTGAATTCGGTGAATGCATAGGCTACCCAGGGGAGGAATTGAGGTAGGATCGTGCGAAAGCAATCCTGTTCAACCGAGGAGGTGCAATGCTTCACCTACTTTCCGCAGTCACCCTGATGGCGGCCTTGCAAGGGCCGCCGAGCACTCTGTCCACTCCCCCTGCGGTCGCGGCGCCGGCGCCGGCCCAGGTTGCGGCCGCGGCAACACCGATCCAGCCGGCGACAGCTTCGGCCGTGCCATCCGCCGGCCTGCCGGCGAAGGTGGCGGCCGAGAAGGTGCGCCGCCGCTTCGATCATCCCGCCGAGGCCCAGGAGTTCTTCCTGCGCAAGCGGCTGCCGCAGGGCGAGACCGCGCTGCCCATGGAGCGCTACTTCGCGGCGCGCGAGCGGATGCAGACGATGCGCCAGCACTCGACGCCCGCGGGCTCGTTCCTGCCCTCGCGCAGCGAGGTGCGCGCCGGCGCGGTGGTGCCGCAGAGCGCCGCGGGCTGGACCGAGCTCGGCCCCGGCAACATCGGCGGGCGCACCCTGGCGATGGTGATCGACCCGGCCGACGCCAACACCATCTATGCCGGCACCGCGGACGGCGGCATCTGGAAGACCACCGACGGCCAGAACTGGGCCCCGATCGGCGATCTCTTCCCCAGCCTGGCGATCGGCAGCCTGGCGATGGATCCGTCCAACTCCAGTGTGCTCTACGCCGGGACCGGCGAGGGCTCGTTCAACGGCGACTCGGTGCGCGGCGCCGGCGTCTTCCAGACCGTCGACGCGGGCAACACCTGGACGCAGCTTCCCGGCACCGCCACTCCCGATTTCTATTTCGTCAACAGCCTGGCGATCAGCAAGACCACCGGCCACCTCTACGCGGCGACCGGCACGGGCGTCTGGCGCTTCAACGCCACCGCCGGACGGTGGGCGCAGCTGTTGGCGCCGCAGACCTTCCTCGGCTGCTTCAGCCTGGCGCTCAGGAACGATTCCGCCGGCAACGACGTGCTGTTCGCGGGCTGCGGCAGCTTCCTGCAGGGAGGCGTCTTCCGCAACGTCCAGGCGCAGGTGCTGGGCACGCAGTGGGAGCTGGTGCTGACCAACGCCGCGATGGGCCGCACCAGCCTGGCGATCGCGCCGTCGAACCCCGACGTGATCTATGCCGTGGCGGCGAGCAACGCCGACGGCCCGCATGGCTTCTATAACCAGGGGCTGCTCGGGGTCTTCCGCTCCACCCAGGGCGGCGCGGCCGGCACCTGGCAGGCCCAGCTGACCAACCACAGCAAGGACCTGCAGAGCACCCTGCTGCTCACCAACCCGGTCATCCTGGTGCTCTCGGCGTGCGGCTTCGGGCAGGGCTTCCCGCTGAACCAGGGGTGGTACGACATCATCATCGCGGTGGACCCGACCAACTCCGACCGCGTGTTCGTCGGCGGCATCGATCTGTTCCGCTCCGACGACGGCGGCAAGACCTTCGGCGCGGTCTCCTACTGGTGGCAACAACCGGACCCAAGCTACAACCACGCCGACCAGCACACGCTGGCCTTCCACCCGGCCTACGACGGCTCGGCCAACCAGACGTTGTTCGTCGGCAGCGACGGCGGCGTCTTCCGCACCGACGACGCGCTGGCGCAGTCCGCCGCGGGCCCGGTGACGTTGCTCTGCAGCGTCAACACCAAGGTCGCCTACACCGGCCTCAACAACAGCTTCGCCGCGACCCAGTTCTACGACGGCGCGGTGTTCCCCGACAACGCCACCTACTTCGGCGGCACGCAGGACAATGGCACGCCGCTGGGCAGCGACAGCACGGGCGCCAACGGCTGGACCACCATCCTGGGCGGCGACGGCGGCTTCGTGGCGGTGGACCCGACCCACACCAACGTGCTCTACGCCGAGAACACCGGCCCCTCCCTCCAGAAGTCGATCGACGGCGGCAAGACCTTCGTCGGCGCCACCGCCGGCATCGTCGACTTCAACTTCCTGTTCATCGCGCCGTTCATCATGGACCCGACCGACTCCCAGCGCCTGTGGACCGGCGGCGACTTCCTGTGGCTGACCAATGACGGCGCGGCGCACTGGTCACGGGCCAGCGCCAAGATCGTGGGCACCAAGTTCAACGCGATCAGCGCCATCGCCAGCTCGCCGGCGAACCCGAACCAGGTGCTCATGGGCACGGCGGAGGGCACCATCCACCGCAACTCCGCGGCGCTGTCGGCGACCGGCAACACCCGTTGGCCTTTCGCCAAGCCGCGGCCCGGCTACGTCTCGTGGCTGGCCTTCGACCCGACGAACCCCGCCGTGGCGTATGCCACCTACGCGACGTTCGGCGGCACCCACGTCTGGACGACGGCCGACGGCGGGGCCACCTGGACCGGCATCGACGGCACCGGCTCCGGCGCGCTGCCCGACCTCCCGGTGGACAGCATCGTGGTCGATCCGGCGCACCCCACCAATCTCTACATCGGCACCGACATGGGGATCTTCGTCTCGACCGATGGCGGCCAGAGCTGGGCCATCGAGCTGACCGGCTTCCCCGACTCCGTCGCCGACGCCCTGGTGATGTTCGCGGACTCCGCCGGCAACCGCTCGGTCTACGCCTTCACCCATGGCCGCGGCGCGTGGCGGGTGAACCTGCCGTAACACATCCTCTCTTCTCTTCGCGTCTCTTCGAGTCCCCCGCCGCCACGTCGCGGCGGGGGACGGCAGGCGCATCGGCCCGGCGATGCTACGGCCCCCTCGCCGCCGCCGTCAACGCGCCCTCCGGCCGGGTAGTGTCCTGGTTCGATTCGCCTTGCCTCCTTCCCTCCCTTTGGGCGAGGGTCCGCAGTCCTTTGCCGCCGACCTCCAGCGTTGGACCCCTCGCCCAAAGGGAGGGAAGGAAGTTAAGTGTGATTTCACGTCAATGCCGGCGCGGCTTTCCTCTTGACCGGCGCATGCGAAGTTTGTACGCTGCGACCTTCGCAAAAGAAACGAACCTTGGAACGGGCCGGGCGCTGGTCGATCTCGACGCCCAGCGACACGCCGGGGAAGACCAGGAAGCCGGTCCCAGCGAGTCGAGCGCTTCCGTCTACCTCAATTCCAGGCGGAGTTAGCCAACAGCAGTTGCCAGTTGATCGCAGCCTGCGGGCGAAGAGGCGCACCTGGCTCGTCATTCCCGACGCGAGCCCCGACTTCGAACAGGTGCTGGCCCTGATGGCCGTGTCCGGCCCATAGGGGTGGAAGGACGAAGAGCGGGTATCCGCCGCCGTAGGAACAGGGGAGCGTGCCGGCGGCGCAAGCGGGCAGCACCTTCACCTCTCCCGTTGTCACGCGGCCAGTGGCGTCCCAGCTCATCTTGAATTCATAAGCGACCTTGCTGACCACGACGTTGGTGCACGGTCCGGTATCGGGGCAGAACTCGTCGTACTCATACACGTTCGCACGGTAGGTCTGGGGGTCGGCCTCGCGGAAGAGGGTGATGTTGTAGGCCGAGCCGTCCTGAGTGCAGGCACCCAGGGGGCCGGACAAGAGCGCGCATTGAGATACCCGGACGGTCCGCGACAGGATTGAAAAGATGCGCTGGTCGAACGGTGTCAGCAGGTCCTCGCACGACGACGTCAGGGCGTCTTGCGTGATCCCGCTGCCCGCCGCATCGCCGTGCGCCGCAGGCTGCTCGACGTCGCTGGCGGCGGCGAGGTCATTGATCTGGAGCGGAATGAGCGGACGGAACGGGTCCTGTGGGCTCGGTTCCAGGGCAACGGTCACGGTCAGGTAGCGAGCCAACGGCTGCGGGGCGATGAGGTTCGAATCGTGCTCACGTCTCACCGAGGTCGCTTGGGGCAGCAGGGCGCGAGCGGGATTGAGCCGGTCACCCACGGAGTGGAACACGAGGTCGAGAGCGAGCTGCGTCTCGGAACGCAGGAGGCCGCCGGGAGTGTCCATCACGCCATCTTCGACGGCGAGAGCGCTGTATGCGCCGCCGCCCCCCTCCAAGGTCCGCCACAAGAAGAGGGACGGGTGATCCACGGGCTCGACGCCATTCCCCGAGAGCCGCTCGACCACGGCGGCGCGCAGTGCGAGCCGCTCGAGCTGCAACTCGTCGCAGGTCACCTGGCCGTCGGTCAGCGGATTCGTCAGGGGTACGGCGTTGGCGAGGCGCGCGAAGAGCAGGAATGCCGATGCGCTCATCAGGCACGAAGCCGCTCTCATGGTCGCCTGCTTCCTCACTCTCATGGCACCTGGATGACCTCGAGCGCGATGTCATAGGAGTACTTTGGCGACGTGGTGTTCGATCCGCAAGCGCTGGTGCCGGAGATCGTGGTCGGCGACCCCAGGTTGGTCAAGGTCGCGGGGTCGAACCACTGCACTTGATAGTGTTGGGGTTGAAC
>DATNKH010000031.1:0-2450 GCA_035603475.1 Thermoanaerobaculia bacterium | reverse complement strand
CACTCCGCCGCCGCCGCCAGCTCGCCCGGGTCGTCCACCCCCGCCAGCGGCTGGAAACCCGTGGCCTCCTCGCCGGCCCCGGCGCGGATCGCGTAGTGGCTGGCCCCTGCCGCCCGCGCCAGCACGTACCCCGAGTAGCCGAGGTCGAAGACGAACACCTGCGCCTGCCGGTAGCGGAAGAACTGCGCCACGCACAGGTTCACCAGCGTGCTCTTGCCGGCGCCGGTCGGCCCCGCCACCAGGCTGTGCCCGACGTCGCTCGCGTGGAGGTTCACCCGCAGCGGCGTCGCGCCGCTCGTCGCCGCCCACAGCAGCGGCGGGCTTCCCTCGGGGAAGTAGGCCGAGGGATTCGTCTTGAGCCCCGGCCAGACGCTGGTCAGCGGCACCAGGTCGGCGACGTTGCGCGAGTGCAGCAGCGGCCGCCGCAGGTTCGGGGAGCCATGCCCCGGCAGCGATCCCAGCCACGCCTCGACCGCGTTGACGTCCTCGACCCGCGCGGTGAAGCCGCGGTCGGCGAGCAGCTTGAGGATCTCTCCGGCCGCCTGGTCCGCCGCGGCGTCCGAGGGCTGCATCACCACCACCGTCGGCGTGTAGAAGCAGAACCGCACCGCCCCCGAGGCGTTCGCCGCCGCCGCCGCCGCCGCGTCCGCCGCCATGCGGCTCGCGTCCTGGTCCTGGAACAGCCGCGCGTCGGCCTCCTGCTCGGCGCTCGGCGCCTGGCGCTGGCGGTTGACCGCGCCGCGCACCAGGTCCGCGGCGCCCTGCCGCTTCATGAACCACTGCACCTGGGTGCGCCGGATCAGCCGCGCCGCCGTCGCCGGGTCGAGCGGGATCACCCGGTGCGACAGCCGCAGCGCGAACGGCAGGCTGTTCAGCCGGTCGAGCATCCCGAGATAGCTCGCCGCCGGGAACCCCTGGATGGCGAGAGCGCGGATCGCCAGCGCGCCGATGCGCGGCCGCCAGCCGCCCACCGCCTGCTGGTCCGCCAGGAAGCTGTCGAGCTCGGCGCCCGCGACCGGCGCCTTCACCGCGTGATCGAGACCGGTCAGGCAGCAGTGCAGCAGCGTCAGCAGCTCGTCCGAGCCCAGGCGCCGCGGCCGCAGCACCGCCGACAGCCGCCGCTCGAACTCGCCGGCGCCGCGCCGGAACGCCGCCAGCACCTCGTCCCAGTTCCTGCCGCCCCGCTCCTCGCCCTGCACGAAGGCCCGTGCCAGGCGCGAGTAGAGGTCGGGCGGCGGCAGCCAGGCGAGGGTGACGAAGGTGTCGGTCTCGAAGTGCGCCGCCGTCGCCTCGTAGGTCCGCCGCCGCTCCTCGTCGAGCAGCGCCGTCACCGGGTCCGGGAAGGCGCCCGCCGGCGCGTAGCCCGGCGCCGCGTGCCGCACCGCCTCGAAGTGCGCCATCCAGCCGTTGCCGAGCGGCAGCAGCGCCTGGCTGACGTGGCTCGACAGCGAGTCGAGGTCCTCGGCCGTCGCCGCGCTGGTGTCCGGCCCGCGATAGCTCCAGCCGGTCAGCAGGCTCCCGTCCTTGCCCAGCACCAACCCGTCGTCCACCAGGTACGCCCACAGCAGCCAGTCGCAGAGCCCCGCCGGCTCCGTCCGGTGCTCGCGCAGGCGGCCGAGGAGAGCCCAGGACAGCGCCCCGCCTAACCAACCGAGCCCGACGAGCGGCCAGCTCGCGCTGATCGCCGGCAGCGCCGCCAGCGCCGGCAGTGCCGCCAGGACCGGCAGCGCCGCCAGTGCCGCCAGGGCCGGCAGCGGTGTCGCCGCCATCGCCGCTACCCCCGCCCCCGCGGCAGCGCCGGCCGCACCGGCGCCGGCCGCGCGCGCCAGCTCGCGACCGGCGGATAGAAGTCCTGCGCTCCGAGGCTGCGCACGTACACCTCGGCGATGCCCGCGTCGGCGCGCGTCGCCCAGGCCATCGCCGGATGCAGCACGACGACCAGCAGCGCCGCGACCGACAGCGTCCGCCAGTCCAGCCCGCCCATCACCACCAGCGCCGTGACCAGCGTCGCCTCGACGATCACCAGCCCCCGCTCCACCCCGGCCAGCAGCACCGGCCGGTGCAGCGACGAATGGATCACGTGCGCTTCCGGGGTCTTCAAAAGACACACCCCTGGAAGCCGAGCGTCGTCACCAGGTTGGTGGCGCCGAGCACCAGGCCGATCGCGATGATCGCCTGCGCCACCCGCTTGAACCCCTCCTCGTGCCGCGTGAAGCCCCAGACGATGCCGCCGAGAGCGATCAGCAGGCCGGCAATGATCTTGCCCGTCGGCCCGGTGATGTTGTCGAGGATCGCCTGCATCGGCCCGTTCCAAGGCATGTCCGTGCCGCCGGTGCCGCCGTACGCCTCCCCACGCCCGACGAGCGCCGCCGCGCCGCCGGCGATCCACACCTCCAGCCTTCTCACCCTCATGGAGCTACCTCCTCTTCCTGTTCCTCGTCTCCCGCTTC
>DATNKH010000030.1:0-9134 GCA_035603475.1 Thermoanaerobaculia bacterium | reverse complement strand
TCGACCCGGTCCATTCGGGCGTGTCCTTCACCATCCGGCACTTCGTCAGCGAAGTCGAGGGCCGCTTCAAGGACTACGCCGGCACGATCAAGTACGACGCGCAGCACACGGCCGATTCGAGCGTGCAGTTCACGGTCCAGGCGGCGTCGATCGACACCGGCAACGACTCCCGCGACAAGGACCTGCGGGGGGACAGCTACTTCGGCGTCGAGAAGTTCCCGACCCTGGGCTTCGTCAGCACGAAGGTGACGCCGAAGGGAAGCAACGCCTTCGACGTCACCGGCAACCTGACCATCAAGGGCGTCACCAAGACGATCACGATCCCGGCCACCTTCCTGGGCGAGATGAAGACCCAGATGGGGCAGCGGGCGGGCTTCCGGAGCGCCTTCACCATCAAGCGCAGCGATTACGGCGTGAGCGGCGGCGCCGGGATCGTCGGCGACGACGTGAACATCACGATCCGAGTCGAGGCCGTGAGGGAGCAGGCCGCGGCGCCGAAGTAGGGCGGGGCGGGCGGGTGCCTCGGGGCGGGGAGGGGAGGGTCGCCGGCAGGCGGCCCGAGTCGCTCGAGCCTCGTCAGGCTCGGCGAGCGTGTGCTTTCGACCTGGCTTCCGCCTCCGGGCCGGGAGTGTATCCCGTGCTGTCGCTGGGCGCCCGGTGACGAAAGCGCTTCCACAGGGTCGGCAGCAGCCATGCCAGGAAGAAGAGCGTCGGCAGCAGGATCGAGGGAAATAGCACCAAGAAGAGTCTCGTTCCTTCGCTCATTGCTTCGGCTCCCAGTAGATCCCGAGCAGCAGGTTGGCGGACCCGACAAGAGTCCAGGCAACAAGGCCCCAGGCGGACATCTTGCCCACTTCAAACGACGCATCCAGGGCTGCGAAGACGACCACCAGGAGACCGCCTTCGCGCAACGCTTCGCAGTATAGAGACCGGACTCGTCTGGTCACCGGCGTCCCCTCGAGAGGGGGGCCTCCATCAGTATAGACGGAAAAATTCACCCCATCCCGCAGGGCCTGCCGATCTGGCGATCAGCGACTGCGCGCGGACCTGAAGACCGCCTCAGCGCCCGGTCGCGGCCGCCGCCAGCGCGCGCTGGCGCGCCGCCTCGAACTCGTCGCCGTGGTTCCAGGTGGGCATCTGGTCCGCCTGGGCCAGGGCGATGCCGAGGTGGAAGCCGAGCTGGGCGTCCTCGATCATGCCGTCGAAGTTCCAGTCGGGGGTGAGCCGGTCGCTCGGCTGATGGTACTGGGTCGCCTCCCAGGTCTCGATCGCCGTCTTGCCCCAGCCCTGGGGCCGGCCGCGGAAGGTGGTGCCCGGGTTGAGGTAGACCGCGGGGACGCCGATCTTGGCGAAGTTGAACTGGTCGGAGCGGTAGAAATGGCCGCGGTCGGGGAACGGGTCCGCCACCACCGTGCGCCCCTGCTTCGCCGCCAGCGCCGCGACCAGGCGGTCGAGGGTCGCCGACTTGCCCATCGCCACCGAGGTCAGGTCGGTGGTGCGGCCCCAGATGTCGCCTTCGTCGTAGTTGACGTTCGCGGCGATCTTCCCCGCCGGGAAGGTGGGATGCTTGGCATAGTACTCCGAGCCCAGCAATCCCTGCTCCTCGACGCCGACGAACAGGAAGAGGACCGACCGCCGCGGGCGCTCGGGCAGCGCCGCGAACGCCTTGGCGATCGCCAGCAGCTGGGCACAGCCGGAGGCGTTGTCGTTGGCGCCGTGGTAGATGCGGTCGCCGGTCTTGTCCGGGGGGCCGATGCCGAAGTGGTCGTGATGGGCGCTGTAGATCACCACCTCGTCGCGCAGCCTGGGGTCGCCGCCGCGCAGCAGCCCGGCGACGTTGGCGGTCTGGGCGCGCGTGACCTGGTTCTCCAAGGTGAGCGAGGTGGTGATGCCGAGCGGGACCGGACGGAAGTCGCGGCCGCGGGCCTGCGCCAGCAGCTTGTCGAGGTCCTGGCCGCCGGCGGCCAGCAGCCGGCGCACGGAATCCTCGGTGGCCCAGGCGGCGATCTGGATCTCCGGCTCGCCGGCAGCCGGCAGGCTGAACTTCTCGCCCGACCAGGAGGTCTGCACCACCTGCCAGGGATAGCCCGCGGAGGGAGTGGTGTGGATGATGATCGCGCCCGCGGCTCCCTGGCGCGCCGCGCTCTCGTACTTGTATGTCCACCGCCCGTAGTAGAGACGGGTCTTGCCGGCGAAGAGGTTCGGGTCCCAGTCGGGATCGTTGTTCATCATCACCAGGACCTTGCCCTTGAGGTCGGCGCCCTTGTAGTCGTCCCACCGGTACTCCGGCGCCTGGATGCCGTACCCCACGAAGACCAGCTCCGCGCCCTCGATCGCGGCCTTCTCCCGCTGCACGCCGGAGGTGGCGATGTAGTCGTCCCAGCGCCGGAGGTCGACGGTCTTGCCGCCCGCCCGGAACGCCCAGGCGTCGGGCATCTTGGCCTTCACCCCGACGAGCTCGAACGGCTGCTCCCAGGAACTCCCCGGTCCGCCCGGTTCGTAGCCCATCCCCTCGAGCAGGCTCGCGAGGTAGAGCCGCGCCAGCTTGTCGCCGCGGGTCGCCGGGCCGCGCCCCTCGAGCAGGTCGTCCGACAGGAACTTGACCGGCGCCTCGAGGGTCCCCCGGTCGATCCGCCTGGCCGCCTGCTCCTCCCCGGGGAGGGAGGGGGGCGGCGCAGCGGACACCGTGGCTGGTGCAACGGCCGCTCCGGAGGGCAGCACGGCGGCCGCCGCTGTTCCTATCGCAAGTGCGACGAGGGTCACCACGCTCTTTCGCATAAGGGTCAGCCTCCTCGACGGGGGATGGTACACCCGCCGGCCCGGGATGGGCGGGTTTGGGCAGGCGGCCGCCGCCCCGTCGCTTGCGGCCCGTCCCCCCGCGGGTTAAGGTTGGCGGATGAAGCTGCGGACGGTGGTGCGTGACTGCCTGTTCTTGAACTGGGCGTTGCCGGTGGAGGGGCTGCCCGAGCCGCCGGCGCCGCTGCGGTATCAACGGCATGCCTGGCAGGGGCGCGACCACGTGTTCGCGTCGGCGCTGCTGTTCCACCACGACGCCGTGCGGTGGAGCGCCTTCCCGCTGCTGCGGGTGGGGTATCCGCAGCTCAACGTCCGGCTGTACGTGCTCGACGAGGACGGGGTGCCCTCGGTGCTCTTCCAGCGCGAGCTGATGCCGGCCTGGGTGGCGCCGGGAGTGCGGCTGGTGTCGCACCATCCGGCGGCGAGCGCCCGCCTGGACTTCCCGCGGCCGTCGCGGGAAGCCGGGGCCGGCAGCTGGAGCTGGCGGGCGGAGCGCGGCGGCACGCTCACCGTGCGGGCCTGGGTGCACAGCCCGGCCTTCGGCGAGGGGCCGCGGATCGGCAGCTGGGACGAGACGGTGCGCTACTTCCAGGAGCGGCCGCGCGGCTACGCGGTGCAGGGCGGTGCGCTGCACCGTGTCGAGGCCTCGCATCCGCCGGTCGAGGCGGTCTGGCCGCTGGCCGCCGAGGTGGTGGGAGGCGACTCGCTGCTGCGCCACCTGCTGGCGCTCGCCCCCGGGCTGCCGGCCCCCCCCCACCCCCATCCTCCTCTCCAGGGAACACCGGCGGTGCCGCAGGACGGCCACGGCCACCTGCCGCCGCTGCACTCGAGCTGGCTCTGTCCGGAGATACCGTTCTCGTTCGTCTTCGACCTCGTGCCGAGGGTGCATCCCGTCGTCCAGCACCTGCCCCATCCGGCGGCCGGCAGGATCAGCAGCCCCGCCCTGCTCGGCGAGCCGCCGCAGCCGGCGGCGCCCGCTCTCGCCCAGGAGGTGCAGGGCCTGCAAGGCGTGCCGGGGGCGCCGGCGCGGCGGGTACAGAGGGCGGAGCTGGCCGCCGGGGCCGGCGTGCTAGCATCCGCCGCATGAATCCGACCGACCCCCGCGATCGCCGTCCGCAGCGCATCGCCATGCTGGCCGGCGACGGCATCGGCAAGGACGTGACCGCCGAGGCGGTGAAGGTGATCGAGACCGCGGCGGAGGCGTTCGGCCTGCCGCTCGTGCTGGAGCACCTGTCCTGGGACGCCGACCGCTACCTGGCGACCGGCGAGACGCTGCCGGCGGGCGCGCTCGAGGACTTCCGCGACAACTGGTCGGCGGTCTTCATCGGTGCCTACGGCGACCCGCGGGTGCCGGACATGAAGCACGCCGCCGACATCCTGCTCGGCATCCGCTTCGGCCTCGACCTCTACATCAACCTGCGCCCGATCAAGCTGCTCGACGCGCGCCTCTGCCCGCTCAAGGAGCGCCGCGAGGGCGACGTCGACATCGTGGTCTTCCGGGAGAACACCGAAGGCGCCTACGTCAACATCGGCGGCAACTTCAAGCGCGGCACCGCCGACGAGATCGCCGTGCAGGACGAGATCCACACCCGCAAGGGGGTGGAGCGCATCGTGCGCGCCGCCTTCGAGTACGCCGTGGCGCACGGCCGCCGCGAAGTGCTGATGAGCGACAAGTCGAACGTCATGCGCTACGGCCACGACCTCTGGCAGCGCTGCTTCCGCGAGGTCGCGGCCGAGTACCCGGGGATCGAGGCGCGGCACATGTTCGTCGACGCGCTCGCGATGCAGATGGTGCTGCACCCCGAGAAGCTCGACGTGATCGTCACCAACAACATGTTCGGCGACATCATCACCGACCTCGGGGCGGCGCTGCAGGGCGGCCTCGGCGTCGCCGCCTCCGCCAACCTCCATCCCGGCCGCACCTCGATGTTCGAGCCGGTCCACGGCTCGGCCCCCAAGTACGCCGGCACCGGCCGCGCCAACCCGGTGGGCGCCGTCCTCTCCTCCGCCCTGATGCTCGACACCCTCGGCCACGCCGAGGCGGCCCGCACCATCGAGGAGGCGGTCGCGGACAGCCTGCGCCAGCGCCAGACCACGCCCGACCTGGGCGGCAGCCTCACCACCTCGCAGGTCGGCGACCTGCTGGTGGCCGCCGTCGCCCGCGCCTCCCAGGCAACGGTAGCGTCCCGGCCGGGCCGCGGCTGACCGACCGCCGGGTTCCGGCCGCAATGCCCGCGGCGGCAGCGGCGCGGGAGGCGAGCGGCCGTTACTCGCCGCGCAGGGCGGTGATCGGGTCGACCTCGGTGGCCGGGCGGCCAGGCGGCGGCCAGGGCGACCAGGACGAGCCCGGCCGCCACCGTCGCGAAGGTCAGCGGGTCGGCGGCGCCGACGCCGTAGAGAAGAGACGAGATCAGCCGGCCGAGGGCGAGGGCCCCGGCGGCGCCCAGCAGGACCCCCGCACCCGCCAGCGTCCCGGCTTCGGCCAGCAGCAGCCCGAGCACGCCCAGCGGCCGCGCCCCGAGCGCGACCCGCAGCGCCAGCTCGCGCGTCCGCTGGGCGACGGAGTAGGAGGTGACGCCGTAGATGCCCACCGCCGAGAGGGCCAGGGCGAGGGCGGCGAAGAGACCCAGGAGCATGAGGCTGAAGCGGCGGCGGCTCACCGAATCGGCGACCACCTGCTCCATGGTGCGCACCTTGGTGACGGGCTGGCCGGGGTCCACCTCGCGCACCGCGGCGCGGACGGCGGCGGTCATCGCCGCGGGGTCGGTGCGGGTACGCACGACGAAGACCATGGTGGGCGCCGCCAGCGCCGGCAGGAGCTGTGGCGCGGTCCGGTACATCGTGGGCCCCGCCTCGGAGCCCAGGGCATGGCGGACCGTTCCCACGATCCCCACGACCGTGTACCAGGGATTGGCCGGATCGTCGCGCCGGTGCGCGTTCGTCGCCCGGCGGAACCGCTTGCCGAGCGCATCCCCGCCCGGCCAGAAGGTGCGCGCCATGACCTCGTCGACGACCGCCACCAGCGGCTTGCCGGCGGTGTCCCCGGCGTCGAGCAGCCGGCCGCAGCGGAGCGGGATGCCCATGGTCTCGAAGTAGCCGGGCACGACCTCCTGCGAGTTCGCGAACAGGACGTCCTCGGGCTTCTCGGGCACCGGCCGGCCTTCGATGTAGACGCCGGCCTTCGACTCGACGCCCGCCAGCGGCAGCTGCGAGATGCCGCCCACGGCGGCGGCGCCCGGCAGCGCCCGCAGCCGGTCGGCCAGCCGCTCGAAGACGAGCGCCAGGCGCGGCGCCTGCCGCATGGGATCCTCCGGCCGGTCGATCTCGAAGCTCAGGACTCCCGCGGCCCGGAAGCCCGGGTCGACTGCCAGCAGGCGGACCAGGCTGCGCAGCAGCAGGCCCGCGCCGATCAGCAGCATCATCGCCAGCGCCACCTCCGCCACCACCAGGCCGTTGCGGGTGCGGCGGCTGCCCACGGTGCCGGTGCCGGACCGGCCGCCGCCCCGCAGCAGCTGCGCCAGGTCCGGCCGGGCCGTCTGCAGCATGGGCGTCAGGCTGGCCACGAGGCTGGCGGCGATGCACAGGGCCGCGGTGAAGGCCAGCACGCGGGCGTCGAGGCCGCTGCCGCGGGCGACGCCGGCGAGGTCGGCGAGGCCGCCGAGGCCGCCGAGGCCGGCGGAGGCGGATGCGCCGACGCCGCCGGAGGCGCCGAGCAGGTCGGCCTCGCCGGAGAGCAGCCGCGGAAGGGCGGCGAAGAGCCGCAGGCCGCCGCCGGCCAGGGCGATCCCGAGGACGCCGCCTGCCAGCGAGAGCAGGCCGCTCTCCAGCAGCAGGTGGGCGATCAGCTGCCCACGCCCGGCCCCGAGCGCGGTGCGCACGGCGATCTCACGCCGGCGCCCGGCGGCGCGCACCAGCAGCAGGTTGGCGACGTTGGCGCAGGCGATGAGCAGGACGCCGCCGACGGCGCCCCACAGCATCAGCAGCCCGGGCCTGAGATCGCCCACCATCTGCTCGGTGAGCGGCGCCAGGCGGGCGCTCCAACCCTTGACCCGGGGGTGGAGCTGCTCCAGGCGCCGGCAGATCGCCGCCAGCTCGGCCTGCGCCGCCGCGATCCCCACTCCCGGCCGCAGGCGGCCGATCGCCACGCCGATGCGCGTCGCCCGGTCCTGCTGCACGTCGGCGGACGGTGCCAGCGGCAGCCAGGCGTCGGGCTCGGCGGCGAAACCGTAGAACGCCGGCAGCTCGGAGCCGCGCGGGAAAGTGAAGCGCGGCGGCATCACGCCGGCCACGATCACGGGGTCGCCGTCGAGGACCACCTTCCGGCCCACCACGCGCGGATCGGCGCCGAAGAAGCGCCGCCAGCCGGTGTCGGAGAGGAGCACCGCCCCGGGCTTGCCGGGGGTGTCGTCGGCGGCCACCAGCCCCCTCCCCAGCGCGGCCGGGGTCCCCAGGAGCGCGGAGAAGTCGCCGGTGACGCGGACGACGTCGAGCTGTCGCGGGTCGCCTCGCCCGGTCAGCGCCATGGCGGCGGGCTGCACCAGGGCGAGCCGTTCCAGGGAGCGGCTCTCGCGCCGCCAGTCGTAGAAGTCGCCGTAGGACACCGGCAGCTTGTCGGCCAGGCCAGCCGACTGCGCCAGCGCCGGGTTCGAGGCCCAGGCCACCACCAGCCGCCCGGGGTCGTGGAACGGCGGCGGCTCGAGCAAGGCCGAGTCGACGACGGTGAAGATCGCGGCGTTGCCGCCGATGCCGAGCGCCAGGGTGAGCACGGCGGCGACGGCCAGGCCGCGCTGCCGGGCGAGGCCGCGGACGGCGAAGCGGAGGTCCTGGATCAAGGCGCTCATCGGCCGCTCATTGTCGCTCATCTACGGGGTGCCTGCCGGCGGGTTGCGCGGCGTAGTAGCATCGAGGCCGAGCCGACCGACGAACCATTGCCAAGGAGAGCCGCTCTCGTGACCATCGCAAGCCCGGCGGGAACGCCCCTGATCTACGACTGGAACCGCGCTGCGGGCGCCGACCTCGAGCCGGCGCGCGGACGGGTCGAGCTCGACGACGAGACGCTGCGGGACGGCCTGCAGTCCCCTTCGGTCAAGGCGCCGGCGATCGAGGACAAGCTGCGCATCCTGCACATGATGGTCAGCCTGGGCATCGAGTCGGCCGATCTCGGTTTGCCCGGTGCCGGGCCGCACGTGGTGCGCGACGTCGAGCGGCTGGCCCGCGAGATCGCCGAGCAGCGGCTGCCGATCGCCCCGAACTGCGCCGCGCGGACGGTGATCGCCGACATCCAGCCGATCGTCGAGATCGCGCAGCGCACGGGCGTCGCCATCGAGGCCTCCTGCTTCATCGGCTCCTCGCCGATCCGCCAGTACGCCGAGGGCTGGACCCTCGACCGCATGCTGCAGCTGAGCCGCGAGGCGGTGGAGTTCGCGGTGGGCGAGGGGCTGCCGGTGATGTACGTCACCGAGGACACCACCCGCGCCGCGCCCGACGACCTGCGCCGCCTCTACACCGTGGCGGTCGAGGCCGGCGCCCGCCGCGTCTGCATCGCCGACACGGTCGGCTTCGCGACGCCCGCCGGCGCCGCCAACGTCACCCGCTTCATCCGGGAGGTCGTGGACGCCACCGGCGAAGAGGTCAAGGTCGACTGGCACGGCCATCGCGATCGCGACCTGGCGGTGATCAACGCGCTCAGCGCCGCCGCCGCCGGCGCCGACCGGCTGCACGGCACCGCGGTCGGCATCGGCGAGCGCGTCGGCAACTGCCCGATCGACCTGCTGCTCGTCAACATGCAGCTGCTGGGCTGGATCGACCGCGACCTGGGCACGCTGCGCGCCTACTGCCAGCTGGTTGCCGACACCACCGGCGTGCCGCTGCCGGACAACTATCCGGTGGTCGGGCGCGACGCCTTCCGCACCGCCACCGGCGTCCATGCTTCGGCCATCCTCAAGGCCCGCGCCCGCGGCCAGGAATGGCTGGCGGACCGGGTCTACTCCTCCGTGCCGGCCAGTCTCATCGGCGGCCGGCAGGTCATCGAGGTGGGCCCGATGAGCGGCGAGTCCAACGTCGTGTGCTGGCTGCAGGATCACGGCATCGAGGCCGCGCCGGAGCTGGTCAAGGAGGTCTTTCGCCGCGCCAAGCAGGCCGACAAGGTGCTGACCGACGCCGAGATCCTGGAGATCAGCCGGGCGTGAAGCGCCAGGCGGGCAGAGCGGCAGGAAGCGCTCGGCCGCCCGCGGGAGAACCGCCTGCCAGGTGGCGGCGGGCGCTGCGCGCCTACCTCGACGCCTTGAGCGCCGAGCGCGGCCTGTCGCGTCACACCGTCGCGGCCTACCGGTCCGACC
>DATNKH010000029.1:0-19803 GCA_035603475.1 Thermoanaerobaculia bacterium | reverse complement strand
CGGCCGCCGACGCCGCCGAGGTGTCCGCCGATCACCTGCGCCACGCCTTCGCCGATTTCATCCCGCCGGTCAACTCGCTCGAGCGCGAGCTGCAGATGCTCTACGCGGTGCTCGAGTCGACCAGCCGCGAGCTCCTGCCTGCCGCCTACCGCAATCTCGACCGCGGCGCCGTCCAGGCGCGGGTCCACGAGATCCGCATGGACCTGCGGATGCAATGAGCGCCCGCCCGCTGATATAGTGCGCCGCGATCGTCGCCGATGCCTCCGATGCTCCGGATCGCCGCCGCGCCGCTGCGCCTGCCCATGCCATCGCCGCCGCCCTGCCGCCGCCCGCCGGTCGTCCCGGCGCTGCTCGCGGCGGCCCTGGCGCTGGCGGCGGCCGGACCGCTGGCGGCCACCGGCGGCGCGGGTGCCGGCGCCGCCGCTGGCCAGCCGCCGCGCAAGCTGGTGATCCTCGGCTTCGACGGCGCCGACGCCAAGCTCACCGAGCGCTGGATGGACGAGGGCAAGCTGCCCCACCTGGCGGCGCTGCGCCGGCAGGGCACGTTCGCGCCGCTGCTGTCGACGATCCCGTCGCAGACGCCGGTGTCGTGGTCGACGTTCTCGACCGGCTTGAACCCCGGCCGCCACGGCATCTTCGACTTCCTGAAGCGCGATCCGCAGACCTATCGCCCGAGCTTCGCGGCGTTCGACGAGCGGAAGGAGACGTTCCTCTGGGGCCGCGGCAACGGCTGGATCGTCGGGGCGATCGCCGGCATCGCGGTCGGCCTGCTGACGCTGCTGGTGGCGCGCCTGGTGAGGCGGGAGCTGCCCCGGCGGCAGGGATGGCGGGGCAGCGCCGCGATCACCGCGGCGGCGGTCCTGGTGTGCGCCATCGGCGCCGGGGTCGCCGCCGGCGTCGCCGCCGACCGCCTGCTGCCCAAGCAGCGGCCGGTGGCCTTCAACCGGCAGCGCGGCGAGACCTTCTGGGCGATCCTCGGCCGCGCCGGCAAGCGCGTGCGGGTGATGCGGGTGCCGGTGACCTTCCCGCCGAAGCCGTACGAGGAGGGCCAGCTGCTGAGCGGGCTCGGCGTCCCCGATCTCTCGAAGCGGATCGGCAAGCCCTTCTACTTCACCTCCGAGCTGTTCTTCAGCCCCAAGGGGGGCGGCGACTTCAAGGTCGAGGTGGTCGAGCTGCCCGACAACAAGGGCGTGATCGACACCGAGATCAAGGAGATCCCGAACGACCTGTTCCCCGGCCAGAGCGACTTCATCAAGATCCCGATGCGCCTGACCGTGCCGCCCGACCGCGGCAGCGTGCGCATCCAGGTGTCGGGCAACGATCTCAGCTTGAAGGCGGGGCAGTGGAGCGGCTGGGTGCGCTTCGTCTTCCCGTTCAACCAGCTGATCAAGGTGCACGGCATCGGCAAGTTCCGGGTGCTGTCGATCAGCCCCGAGCTGCGGCTCTACCTGTCGCCGATCCAGTTGGATCCGGAAAAGCTGCCGCCCGGCCTCGCCATCACCACGCCGGGATCGTTCGTCGGCGACCTCACCGGGCGCTTCGGTCTGTTCAAGACCATCGGCTGGCAGATCGACACCTGGTCGCTGACCGACGGCACCTCGGATGAGCAGGTCTTCCTCGAGGACGTGCAGGCGACCGTCGACAAGGACCGCGAGATGCTGCGCGGCCTGCTCGCCGACGATGGCTGGGACGTGCTGGTGCAGTACTTCGAGTTCACCGACCGGGTGCAGCACATGATGTTCCGCTTCCTCGACCCCAAGCACCCGCTCTACACCGCGGAAGGGGCGAAGCGCTGGGGCCCGTCGGTCCTGCAGGCCTACCAGCAGATGGACGCGATCGTCGGCGAGGCGATGCGCACGATGCCGCGGAACGCCGACCTGCTGGTGCTCTCGGACCACGGCTTCGCCTCGTTCCGCCGCGGCATGAACTACAACACCTGGCTGGCGACCAACGGCTTCATGACGCTCACCGGCGAGGACACCAAGCGCAAGAACCTCGAGGACCTCTTCGGCCAGGGAGACTTCTTCGTCAACGTCGACTGGTCGAAGACCAAGGCCTACGCCCTGGGCCTGGGCCAGATCTACATCAACCTCGCCGGCCGCGAGGCGAAGGGGATCGTGCAAGCGGGCGAGGACTACAAGCAGGTCGAGGCCGCCATCATCAGCGGGCTCCAAGCCTACGTCGACCCGGCCACCGGCGAGCACCCGGTAGCGCACGTCTTCACCCGCGAGGAGGCGTACGGCACCTTCGATCCCGAGCTCATCCCCGATCTCATCCCCTCCAACAACGAGGGCTACCGCGTCGGCTGGCAGGACACCCTGGGCGGCATCGGCAAGAACATCGTCGAACCGAACGATCAGATCTGGTCAGGCGATCACTGCTCGGTCTATCCGCCGCTGGTCAAGGGCATCCTCTTCACCAACTTCAAGCTCGACCCCGCCGGCGCCGCCAGCGCCAAGATGGGCGACGTCATGCCGACCATCCTCGACCTCTACCACGCCCAGCCCCCCGAGCGGCTCGACGGCAAGAGCCTGCTGGCGAAGGAGCGGTAGCCCGAGGCCAGCTCCGGATGAACACGAGCTGGGGCAGCGCCTTGCCTGATGCCTGATCACGACCCAGACTTCTCACGAATTCGGCCCATCAACGGCGACCGCCGCATCGGCTTTGAGGAGTTCTGCGCTCAGCTCGCTCGGCACGACGACGCTCCAGCTGATAGTCGATTTGTACGCCCTGAAGGTGCAGGTGGCGACGGCGGCGTCGAATGCTTCTGGCAGCTCGCAGACGGGACCGAGTGGGGGTACCAGAGTAAGTTCCTCGATCACTTGGACAAGGCGCAGATCACAGCCTCAGTCGCGACCGCCCTTCGTATTCATCAGAATCTCACACGCTACGTCGTGTGCTTGCCTTTCGACCTGAGCGGACGAACTGGCCGGCGTGGCTCTGACCAGCAGACAAGGTGGACCGGCTACGTCGCTGAATGGCAGCAACTCGCCGCCGAGCGCGGGTTGACCGTCTCGTTCGAGAAGTGGCCGAGGACCGAACTGATCGAGCGGCTCGTTCGGATCGACCCGACCGGTGGCCGACGCCGATTCTGGTTTAACCAGGAGATTCTTAGCGCCGAGTGGTTTTCCTCTCACATCGCGGACGCAACCAGCGACGCCGGACCACGCTACCACCCCGAGCTCAATATCGAAGTACCTATCTCGTCGCAACTGGGTGCTTTTGGAGAGACGCCAGCGTGGAAGGCGTCCTACTCCCGACGGTTGCGCGAGTTCGGCGGGGAGATCTCTCGCTGGCGGCGCGCCTCGACTGAGCGTGAGCAAGGGGCGGGGAAGGAACGCATGGAGGCCGCTACGCCGCGGCTCGAGGCAGCGTACTCGGAGCTGCAAGGTTTCGTGGCAAGTGACCGAATCAACGCTCGCGTGATACGAGATGCAGTCAGCGGCGCTCTGTACGCGGTGCGAGAGGCCGAGGGACGGCTGCGCGACGAGCTTGAGGCCGTGCACGGTGAGGCCGCGTCCTCAAGCGCGTCATTTCGTCAATTTCAGGCGGGATACATGCTCGCCTTTCCGGCAGGCAACCTCGATCAGGCGCGAGAAATCTCGGAGTGGCTCTCCGAGAGCTTGAGTTTCTCGTTTCCGATCTCGTAGACGCGATCGAGCGGCGCGTGCTCCTGATCACAGGCGTAGCCGGCGCGGGAAAGACACATGCGATTTGCGACGCTGCCAAGCAGCGCTTGACTGAGGGACTCTTGAGCATCGTCGCCCTCGGCGAGAAGCTCAATGAAGGTGCCGTCTTCGAGCAGATCCGTGAAATTCTCGGCCTACCCGGCGACCTATCGCGTGACGAACTCCTCGCTGCGCTCGATGCGGCGGCCGAGAGCAGTGGCTCGCCCCTCATCATATTCGTCGATGCCCTCAACGAGCGGACGACGCGAGATGCCTGGAAGAACGACCTTGCGAGCTTGATGCTCTCCGGCGGCGAACTGCTGTGGGATAGTGGGAGCGGTTACTGCGATGCGGACGGTAGGCTCCAGTTCGTCGCGCCCGACCTGACGGAGCCGGGTCCGCGGGCGCTTCTCGCCGAGCGCGAGAGCTTCCTGAGGTGGCTCGATGACAATGGTCTTGCTATCGTCTGGACGACTCTCTCCGAGATGCACTGGTTTCCGCCAGGCCTTGGAGGTGGCCACAACCTCGGCTACGGGGTCCATTCTCGGGCGCACCGGGTTGTTGACGCCGCTGTCAAGAAGTCTCGGGGAATTACTCGCCGTATCCGGCCGAACGGCAAGGCTGGTTAATCAGAAACTCAGACGTATCGCTCGCAGCGCCGCTCAAAGACCACTGGCGGGCGCGTTGCATCTCCTTTGCCAGGGAGACTCTTTTATCAAGGTCCACTGGTCGAAGACCAAGGCCTACGCTCTGGGTCTGTACCAACTCACTCAGCCTCGCCGGCCGTGGGCCGAAGGGGTTCGTGCAACCCGGCGGGGACTACAAGCGGGTGGATGCCGCCATCATCAGCGGCCTCCGAGCTTACGTCGATCCGGCCACCGGCGAGCACCCGTTCTCGCACGGCCTCCCCCGCGAGAAGCTCCGACCCCTCCCACTAGGCAGCCTCCCGGTCGGGCCTGGCCCCCCCTGACGCCGCCCGCGCCTCGGCGTGAAGGGCCCAGTCGACCTCAGTCGAGGTCGCGACGCCGCGCGCCAGGTGCTCGGCGAGAGCCCTGGCGATGGGCTGCTCCGTCGCCTTCTCGACATAGAGGAACTGCCCGGCCGGGTTGACCTCCAGGAAGACGTACTTCCCCTCGGGGGTCAGGCGGAAGTCGACAGCCCCGTACTCCAGGCCCAGCCTCCGCATGAGGATGAGCAGCCGGTCCTCGACCTCGGCCGGCAGCTCGTGCGGCCGGTACTTGGCCTCGACGTTGAAGCGGATGTCCAGATCGTACTCCTCGCCGCGCGCCGCGGCGGCAAAAAGGCGTTCACCGATCACCGTCACCCGGAGGTCGCAGACCGCGGGCACGTAGCGCTGGAAGAGAACCGGGGTCAGACGCACGGCCTCGGCCAGGGCTTCCTCCTCGGGCTTCACCCTCCGGGTCTCTCGCCATGCGTGGTAGGTCTGGAGGAAGGGCTTGTAGATCACCTCGCCGGGGTGACGGCGCCAGAAGGCGCGGGCCTCCTCGGGGTCGTTGGTGATGAGAGTCTCGGGGATGGCGAGACCCGCCTCCCGGGCGAGCTTCAGCTGCCAGGGCTTATGGGCCGCGGCGGCGTCGCGCACCACGTCGTTGATCCACAGGGCGGCGCTCGACTGGTACATCCCCTGGAAGACGGTCGACGCCTCGGACTGGGCGAAGTGGCGGTATGCCGGGTCCTTGATCTCGGTTGGGAAACCAAAAGCCTGGGGGCGGCGCCACCAGACGGCCGTGACCTCGTCCATGGCGACGCGGAGTCCGTCGCCGAAGGTCAAGGCGAAGTCGCTCCGCCGGCCGTCCAGGTGGGCAGTCAGGCTGACCTTGCTGGGAAATTCGGCGAGGTTGAGCAAGCGGTGGGGACAGCCCATGCGGTCGAGCTCGGCCTGTACCGCCTGGGCATGGACGTCCTCGGGCGAGGAGATGATCAGGATCATGGGCAATTCTCCAGGTTGAAGCGGCGCGGGCGGACTCGGGCCGCCCGCGCCGGTTGGGTCCGACGGCTCTAGATGCCGCCCTGATTGATGCCGACGCCGGGGAAACCGCCGCCTTCGGCGAGCGTCCCTCCACCGCCCCCCTCCTGGATCGTGCCTCCACCTTCGACCAGGGTCTCGTAGACCTCCTTCACGGTCTCGTAGATCGGGTCTTTGATGACCTCCTTGATGCTGTGGTCCTGGATCGTCTCCTTGACGGTGGTCAAGTCGTAGATGGAGATCGTCCGGACGTCCAGCACCGGCTTGGCCACCTGGCCGGTCAGGGCCTGCATGGCGACGGCGTTCTGCGGCGCCTGATGGCCGCAAGCGAGGACGAAGGGGACGGCAGCGGCATAGCCGAACTGCCCGGTGGGGTCCGGCCCGGGGAAGGCGCGGGGGATGTAGTGAGAATGAGGGTATGCGTGGATGAGGTCCCTGGTCCCGCCGGTCATCTGGTCACCGGGGGGCATGGTGAGGAACTCCGGGAGGTGGAGCTCGATCTCCACGAGGTTCTCGCCTCCCTCGACGACCTTGTAGCCGCGCACCGCTTCGGTGGGGAGCTCCACGGTTTGCCCGCCGCCCAGGTCGAGCATGAAATGCCCCTCCCGCGAGGATTGCGTGACTCGCCCGGTGACGGTAACGGTGCTGCCATGGCTGCGGGGTGCCTCGCGCAGGAACTCGGCGAAGGGCTTCTGTCCTCCCGCAGGCGAATGCCTTTTCTCTACCATGTAACCTCCTCGGGTCGCACGCGACCCCTGAAGCGCGGGGACGGGAGATCGGCCCGCTAGTGCTACAGGCGGGACAGGAGGTGAAAAGTTACAGAGAAAGCCGAGGGGCTGAATTAGACAAATTATGAAGGGCGCCTCCAGCCTGGCGATGGCCGAAGGTTCGACGGTCGCCGGCCCAGGCCGGTCGCCGGAGAGGGAGGAACGGAGGGCGGCGACAAGCGGATCTCCTCTCGCCGCCGTTGGGGCGAGCCGCCGAAGTCCCCCGCCGCCCCAAGTGACCACCCTCGGCCCTACGGAGGCGAGAGGAGATCCGCCTGCCGCCGCCCGGCCGGGAGGGGGTCCCCGGAGGCGTCCCAGTTTCTATCCAGCGATGGCCGAGGGCTCCCTCGCCGGCGCACCGTACGGCTGCAGCTTCGGACGCTGGCCGGTCCCGGGGGCGGCGCGGACGTGGGTGAGGTACTCGTACTGCGACGGCAGGCTGGCGACCAGGCGCGCCGTGCGGCTCTTCACCGCGTCGAAGGCCGCGATGGCGCGCCGTGGGCTCAGCAGGTCGAGCGCCGGCAGGCTGGCCTCGAGCGGACCGCCCAAGCCCAGCAACATGACCGAGTAGGAGTAGGACTCGAACCCATGGTAATGGGGATTGATGTTGCGCCGGTTCGGCAGCCGCCGCTGCCACAGCCGCAGCCGCTCGGCGAGCCCGTCGGGCACCTCGACGTCGGTCTGGGTGGCGCGCCAGAAAGGCGTGTCGCGGCGGTCGCTGGCGCGGTAGTGCAGGGTCAGGAACTCCATCACGCCGTCGATGCACTCCGCGATCCGGCGGTTGTAGCTCTTCACCAGCTCATCGCCCTTCTCGTTGGCAGGAACATGGAGATGGCTGAGCAATTCCTCGATGCCGTGCTGGATGAAGAAGATCCCGGTCGACTCGAGCGGCTCGACGAAGCCGCTCGCGAGGCCGATGGCGACGCAGTTGCGCACCCATGAGTTGCGGCACCTGCCGATGCGCATCTTGATGCGCGAGGCATTGCAGGCCGCGGCCGCCGGACCGAGGTGGCGGCGGAACTCCGCCTCGGCCTCGTCCGCCGTCGCGAAGGCGCTGCTGTAGACGTAGCCGGTGCCGACGCGGCCGTAGAGCGGGATGCGCCAGACCCAGCCGCTGCTCAGCGCCGTCGCCGAGGTGTACGGATCGATGCCCTCGGCGGCGCAGTCGACGGGGACCTGCATGGCGACCGCGCTGTCGCAGAGCAGCGAGCGCGAGAACGACAAGAACGGCTCGCTCAGCGCCTGGTTGATCAGCAGGCCGCGGAAGCCGGTGCAATCCACGAACAGGTCGCCGCCGATCGCGCCGTGATTGCGCGTCACCAGGTGGGCGATGTCGCCGTTCTCGGCGAGCGTCACCTCCAAGACGTCGTCGAGCACCTGGCGAACGCCGCGGCGCGTGGCCCAGGTCTTGAGGAAGTCGGCCAGCAGGCTGGCATCGAAGTGAAAGGCATACGGGTACTGCAGCAGATGATCGGCGAGCACTCCCTTGCGCGCGCGATTCTCCTCGCCGTACGCCGCCTGCACCTGGTCGTCGAACACGCGACCGTCCAGGTAACGCGGCGACCGCTGGTGATCGCACAGCGCCGGCACCGTGAAGCAGGCGTAATCGAAGGGCTCGGTGCCCCGATTCAGCTTCAGCCACCACTCGCCGAGATTGATCCCATCCACCACGTCGTAACGCTGGAACGGGTGATAGAAGTGGCCGCCGTGCGCCGTCCAATTGACAAACTTGATCGCCATCTTGTAGGCCGCGTTGCAGGCGGGCATCCACTCGCTCTCGTCGAGGTCGAGCCAATCGAAAAAGAGCTTGATCGTGCTGAACGTCGCCTCGCCGACGCCGATGCTGCGGATGGACGGCGACTCCACGACCGTGATGTTGCAGGTCGCATCGAGAGCCTTCTTCAGGTAGGCGGCGGTCATCCAGCCTGCCGTGCCGCCGCCGACGATGACAATCTGCTTGACCATGACCAAGCCTCCAAGACCCTCCAAGAAGATGAATAGGTGACATCGCGAAATACCCCTGAGTGGTATCTGCCACCCTTTTCAAGCAGCTGCCGAAGCCGTCTTGTAAGGTCCTGCTACTTCAAATGGTGCCACCAGCCGACCGCCCCGAGCCTCAAAGCGCGGGCGAGAGTGGTGAGCGCGGCGCGCCCTCGGGGCAGGCGCGCCGGGGTCGCACTGCAGATCATGTCGTCGAACCTCCGCTAGACATGGCCTCACGCATGCGCTCGGCGTCTCGACGCGGTGGCTGACCGAAGAGCCGGACGTATTCGCGGCTGAACTGCGATGCGCTCGCGTACCCCACCTCGTAGGCGACCGCTTCCGCGCTCGCCGCTCCAGACAGGAGAAGGCGACGAGCCTCCTGCAGCCGCAGCCGCTTCTGATACTGGATCGGGCTCATCGCCGCGACTGCCTTGAAGTGGCTGTGAAGCGCCGAGGGGCTCATGTGGACCCGCTGCGCGAGCGCCTCGATCTGTAGCGGTTCCGCGAAGTGCTTCTTGATCCAGGTGATCGCCCCCGAAACTCGGCGCAGCCGGCCGTCTCCGATCGCCATCTGGGCCAGGCGTCCGAATTGCTCGCTCTGGAGCAGCCGGTAGTGGAGCTCCCGCAGGATGAGCGGCGCAAGTACCGAGATGTCCTGCGGCGCATCGAGGAGCCGCACCAGCCGGAGGAACCCGTCGAGGAGTGGCGCCTGAAGAGGGCTCACGTAGAGGGCTCGCCCATCGTGATCGTCGCGGGGTGCCTGCCGCCCCGTCTCCACGATCAACGCCGCGAGCTCGCGGGGATCCACGGTGAGCGTCATGCAGAAGTACGGCTCCTCCGGACTCGCCTCGGCGACATGAGCGACGACCGGAAGATCCACCGAAACCGCGAGGTACTGGGACCGGTCGTAGACGTACGTCTCGTCGCCGACCGTCACCTGCTTTCGGCCCTGAACCACCACGTACACCGCCGGCTCTTGGAGGAAGGGTGCCGGTTCGGTCGGTTGGGAAAACCGATACAGCTTCAACTCCGGGATCGCCGTGTCGTGCCGCCCATCCGAGCCCGTCCGGCGCTCGAGGAGACTCGCGAGCTCGCTCCGTAGCGCCTCAGCGGTTGCGCGTCCCTGCTGGTCAACCATCTGCCCGGACGATACACGACGAGTGAAGTTTCCTCCAGTGGCGTGTAGGATTAGGCAAGACATTCCGATGATTGGGCAGAGACCGGCACAGGCGGAGATGAGTACCATCCACCCATGGTAGACCGTGCATGCCGGTACCGGAACAGTCCATCGATCGCGCAGGGGGCGCCTTCACGCGATCGTTGGCTCAGCAGGAATGAGCAAGTTCTCGACAGAAGGCAGCGCGATGACTCTCGCTCGGGCTTGAACGCCGCCGTGCCCCAGGTATTCGAAGGCCCATGAGGGGCGACCACAAACGTCTGAAGAACGGAGCTACATCGCCATGAAGCACATCTCGATCGGTGGACTCGACGTTTCTCGCATTGGACTCGGGGCCATGTCGATGGCCGGCTACTACAACATCGGAGCAGGCAGCGACGCCGAGTCGATCCGTACGATCCATCGGGCGCTAGACCTGGGCGTCACCCACCTCGACACGGCCGAGATCTACGGCCCCTTCGTCAACGAGGAGTTGGTCGGCCGAGCGATCAAGGCCCGCCGCGACCAGGTCGTGTTGGCGACCAAGTTCGGCATCGTCTCGCATTCCGGTGGCGGCCCCGGTGTCCTCGACAGCAGCCCGGCGAACGTCCGTGCCGCCATCGAGGGCTCCCTGAAGCGGCTCGGCACCGACCACATCGACCTCTACTACCAGCACCGGGTCGACCCCAAGACCCCCATCGAGAGCACAGTCGGCGCTCTGGCCGAACTGGTAGCCGAGGGCAAGGTCCGATACATTGGCTTGTCCGAGGCTGGCCCCGCCACGATCCGCCGCGCCCACGCCGTTCACCCGGTCGCCGCCCTGCAGACGGAGTACTCCTTGTGGACCCGTGACCCGGAAGTTGAGCTGCTGCCGCTACTACGCGAGCTGGGCATCGGCTTCGTTCCGTACTCGCCGCTCGGCCACGGCTTCCTCACCGGCGAGATCCGCTCGCCCGAGCAGCTCTCCGACGACGACTGGCGCAAGACCAACCCGCGCTTCACCGGCGAGAACTTCGTGCGCAACCTGCGCATCGTCGACGAGGTCCAGGCGGTCGCGGCCGAGGCCGGTGCAACGCCGGCACAAGTGGCCCTGGCCTGGCTCCTCGCGCAGGGCGACGACATCGCCCCGATTCCCGGCACCAAGCGGGTCGCCCGCGTCGAGGAGAACACCGCCGCCGACCGCCTCGAGCTGAGCGCCGCGCAGATCGAGCGGCTGAACGACCTCACCCCGGCTGCCGGCGAACGCCACGACGAAGGGAACATGGCCGTCATCGACCGCTGACCGGAAGCCGTGAAGGTGACGAAACGGCACTTGCTCGCAGTTCCGGTCGCGTGCTTCGCGGCGCAAGTCCAGGCAGCAGAGCCCGGCAGCCTTCAGGCGCTCGTGCGGGCCTTCTCGAGGCCGTCGAGGATCAGGTCGAGCCCGAACTGGAACTCGCGCTCACCGTCGCCGCTCGGTGCGCTGAGGTGCTGCTGGACGTGCTCGGCGAGATACGGGTAATCGCCGGCGCGCAGCTCGCGAAGGAAGCTGGCCACGAAGGTTGCGCGGTCGCTCGCGTCGCCGAGGCTCTTCGCGGCGGCCGCATGACCCAGCTGCCACAGCGTGAAGCCGAGGACGTGGCTGTCGAGGGCGTGGTAGGCGTGATAGGCCAGCTCGGGCGAGAAGCCGGCTTCGCGCAGCCGTGCGAGCAGCCATTCCATGTGGCGCAGCCGCGTCGCCCCGGGGGCCGGGGTGCTGGTGGGCGATATCGCCAGGCTGCACGCCCAGGGGTGTTGCAGCAAGACGCGGTGCGCCGAGATCGCGTAATGCCGAATGGCCACCTGCCAGTCTTCAGCGCCGGAGGGCAGCTCGATCTCGCCGATGACGAGATCGACGATGGCGTCCATCAGGTCGCCCTTGTTGGCGACGTGGTTGTACAGCGACATCGCCTCGACGCCGAGCGCCCGCGCGAGGTCGCGCATCGTCAGCGCCTCGATCCCGTCTTCCTCGACGAGACGAACGGCAGCGTGCAGCACCCGCTCCCTGTTCAGGGGGACTCGGGGTGCGGCAGCGGAGTCGATTTGCTTGGGCATGGGTTGACAGACTTACACCGTACGTCCATACTTACGCTGTAAGCACACGCAGTATACCCGAGGGAAACCATGAAGTGGAAGGGAGCATCCCATGACGGATCGAATTGCAGAATCGTCGCCGCGTCTAATAGCTCGGATCTGCGGCCTCCTCTACCTGGTCGAGATCGCCGCCCATGGGTACGGCCTGTTCGCTCTCTCCTCGCTGATGGTGCGCGACGATGCGGCGGCCACGGCGACCCGCATCCTGGCGTCAGAGCGAGTGTTTCGCCTCGGCTTCGTCGCTGATGTCGTCGGCATCGCCGCCTATGTCGGCGTCACGGCGCTCCTCTATGTCTTGCTCGAGCCGGTGAGCCGGAGGCTCTCTCTGTTCGCGGCGTTCTTCAGCTTGGCCGGGTGTGCCATCTTCGCCGCCAACCTGGTCAACCATCTCGCCCCATTGTTCCTCTTGGACCGCGCACACGACTTGACCGCACTGGGGGCGGATCAGTTGCAGGCGCTGGCGCTCACATCGCTGAAACTGTACGGCCAAGGCTTCGCCATCAGCATGGTGTTCTTCGGCTTCTATTGCCTTACGATCGGCTACCTCATCTCGAAGTCGACTTTCCTGCCGCGCATTCTCGGTCCGCTGCTGATGCTCGCCGGCTCGAGCTACTTGATCAACAGCTTCGCGGGGTTCCTCGCCCCCACGTTCTTGACCCACCAGCTGTCTCTGGTCTTGCTGGCGCCCGGCATCGCAGAGGTGTTGCTCTGCCTGTGGCTCATCGTGGTCGGCGTAGATGCTGCGAGATGGCTGCAGCAGCAGGCCGCTGCGGCGGTGCAGGGACGATAATAAGCACGAGGGCTCCGGATAGCAGAGCCAGCTTCTTGAGTGGAAGCGGGTTAAGGGATGGTGGAGCAGAAGGGATTCGAACCCTCGACCCCCACGTTGCGAACGTGGTGCTCTCCCAGCTGAGCTACTGCCCCATGAGAGGCGCGTATTGTACCTGCGGCGACGCGGCGCGGCAATCGCGCTGGCCGGGGCGTTGACGCGGAGGCTGTGCGCACGTATTATGTGTGCGAGGTCGACGCGGCGTGAACCTTACTCTCTCTCTGGATGAACGGCTGCTCGCGGAGGCGCGGAAGGTGGCTGCCGCGATGGGGAAGAGTGTCAACCAGCTGGTCCGGGAGTACCTGGAACAGCTGGCTACACGGTTGCCCGTCGAGGACGAGATCGCCGAGATGCGGCGGCTCTCGGTGGAGGGTGGGGGGCACTCCCGCGGCTGGAAGTTCGACCGCGACGAGATCCATGCCCGGTCGTAGCTTCCTCGACAGCAACGTTCTCGTCTACACCGACGACCGGGGCGAGCCCCGGAAGCAGGAGGCCGCTCTCGGGTTGCTCGAGAGTTGCCGCCGCAGATCGAACGGCGTGGTGTCGAGCCAGGTCCTGCAGGAGTACTTCGCCGCCGCCACGCGGAAGCTGGGGGTCCCTGCCGAGATCGCCCGCCGCAAGGTAGAGCTCTTCGCCCGGTTCGACCTGGTCCTCATCGGCCTCGACGACATCCTGGGGGCGATCGACCTGCATCGCCTGCATGGGTTCTCGGTGTGGGATGCGCTGATCGTGCGGGCGGCGACGCGATCGGGCTGCTCGGTGCTGTATTCGGAGGACCTCAAGGCCGGGCAGCGGATCGAGGGCCTCGAGATCGTCAATCCCTTTCTCTCAGTCGCCCCGGCATAGCGTCGCCCCGCGGGCGGCCTCACCGCTTCTCGGCGGTGCCGGTCAGCGCCGGCTCGCATGCGGCCGACGCCGCGCCGGCCGCTGCCGTGTTGCCACCCGCCACCACGCCGTCGCTCGGGTCCGTCCCGCCGGCCGCTCCCGCGCAGTCGGGGGCCGCGAGCAGCTGGGCCAGGGTCAGGGGGCCGAGGCGCTCGGCGCGGATGCTGGCCAGGAGCTCCACCCAGCGCTCGAGGCGGTCGCGGAGGTCGGCGCCAATGTGCTCGACGCTGCGGCGGGCGCGGTGCTCGTAGGCGTCGAAGACCTCTTCGACGCGGAGCGCGGCGGGATCGCGGCCCAGGACGTAGGCGCGGCCGGGAGTCTCGCGCAGGAGGCCTTGCGCCAGGAGCGGGTGCAGCGCGCGCTCGAGGTCGCGCGCCGGCAGGCTGAGATGGCTGGCCAGCTCTTCGCTCGACGGCGGCTCGCCCTCTCCGCCGGAGGTGGCGAGGAAGGCCAGGGCGGCGAGCCCGACCCAGCTGGCGGCCACCGGCGGGTGGGTGTGCAGGCCGCGGGTCAGCAGCTGGAAGTGCTGGGCGGTGTAGGCGGCTTCGCTGCCGAGCAGGACGATGGTCCAGGTGAGCTCGATCGAGATCATGAACAGCAGGACGAAGGCCGAGCTGCCGTAGACGGTGCTGACGCCGCGAAAGAACTCGACGTAGTAGCTGAACGACTGGCGCAGGATCTCGAGCAGGATGGCGCCGAAGAGGGCGCCGGCCAGGGCATTGCGGAAACGCACCCCGGTGGAGGGCACCAGCCAGTAGAGCAGCGTGAGGCCTACCACCGTGGCCAGGAAGGGAATGAGGTGGAGGAGCAACGAGCCCTGTACCAGCTCGCGCATCGCCGGGGTCTGGCGGAGCAGGATCAGGCTCGAAAAGGTGACGCCGATCAGCAGCGGGCCCCAGAACAGCAGCAGGAAGAAGGTGAGCAGGCGGTAGCGGAAGGGCCGCCGCCGGGAGACGTTCCAGATCTTGTTGAAGGTCTCCTCGATGGTGGCGAAGGCGAGGAGCGTCGTGCCGAAGAGCGCTGCCAGGCCGACGCCGTGCATCGTCTCGGCCTGGTCGAGGAACTCCCGCAGCTTGTCGGTCAGGGTCTTCTCCGAGTACGGGAGCACCTGGATGAAGACCTCGAGGCTCTTCTCCGGGTACTGGCTGAAGACGCGCGTGCCGACGAAGGAGAGCGCCGCGAGCAGCGGCACCAGCGACAGGATGGTGACGAAGGCGAGGGCCGAGGCGGTCAGGTAGATCGAGTCTTCGTGGCTCTGCCGCAGGGTGAGCGCGAAGAAGCGGCCCAGCTTGCGGAGGAACTGCAGGCGCGGCGGCGTGCGGCCGACCTGCCTCGCTGCTGTGTCGCGGTCGTCCATGGTCGGCCGGTGCGGGTTCTTCTCCAGGGATGCGCCACGCGGGTCCGCTCCTGCTCCGGTCCCGGCTGCGGCAGGCTGCGGACGATTGGCGGAAGTCTAGCGTATCGCCTCCCGCGGCGGCCCGGCAGCCCGGCAGCCCGGCAGGCCCCGGCAAGCGGAAGCGGCGAGAGCCGCGGTGCGGCACGAATCCTGCTACAACACCAGGCATCGGGTAATACGCCGGCATGTGCCGCGCGCCAGCGCCCGCCGTCCATTGCAACTAGGAGGCAATCATGGCCGATTCAGGCTTGGCTGAAAGTGCCGAAAAGGCAGCCGAGGCAGTATCCGAGAGCGTGGCCGCCGCCCGCGAGAAGTTCTCTCGTCTGAGCGACGACGTGCAGCAGCGGTACAAGCAGGTCTCGAAGGACGTGCGCCGCGGCGCCGAGCGCGCGACCAAGGAGATCCGCAAGAGCGCCGAGGCCGCCCGCGACACCTATCGCGACACCGCCAACAAGGTCCAGAAGAGCTACAAGCGCACCCGGTCCGAGGTGAATCGCATGAGCCGCGACGTCGGCGAGTACGTGCGCGAGAACCCCGGCAAGTCGGTGCTGATCGCCGCCGGCATCGGCTTCCTCATCGGGCTGGTGGTGCGCCGCCGCGACGACGACTGATCGCCCGGCGGGTGGGCCGCCGGACCCGTCCCACCCGCCGGACCCTCGCGAAGTGACCCGCTGCCGCTGGACGTCCGCGCGCGACATTCGCGCGGCGGCGCGGCTATACTGCTCCGGGAGTCGGCCGCGAGGACGATCCAGCAGGGCGCCAACCGGGTGCCAGGTATAGCCAGGTGACCTGAGGAGAGCAGGCGATGCCAGAGAATCTCTCATCGAAGGTCGAAGCCGTCGTTCACGATCTCCTCGACAGCTTGCTGCCCGAGGATCTGGACTGGAAGGAGCTGGTGCGCGCCTACCCGGTGCCGACCCTGGCGGTGGCGGCGCTGGGCGGCTTCCTGGTGGGGCGCGCGCACGGTCCCGCCATCATCGGTGCGGTGTCGACCTTCGCCGCGGCCGAGGTGGCGAAGAACGTCAGCTCGCTCCTGGGCCAGGAGCTCGAGACCTAGTGCCCCGCATGGGACAGTAGCGGCGGCCGCCCCGGCCGTGCCCATCCTCATCCACTGCTCCGACGTCCACTTCGGACCGCCCCATCTCCCGCGCGTCGCGGAGGGTCTGCTCCAGCTGATCGAGGGCCAGCGTCCCGACCTGGTGGTGATCTCGGGAGATCTCACCCAGCGCGCCAAGCCGCGGCAATTCCAGGAGGCCCGAAGCTTCGTCAATCGCATCCAGGGGCCTACCTTGGTCGTCCCTGGCAACCACGACGTCGATCGCATCCAGGTACCGACCCTGGTCGTCCCTGGCAACCACGACGTACCCATGTATAGAGTCTGGGAGCGGGTCTTCAATCCTTTTGGCGCCTACCGTTCGCATTTCAGCCGCGAGCTCGAGCCGGTCTACCGCGACCGCGAGATGGTGGTGGTCGGCATCAACACCGCATTCAGTTGGACGATCAAGGGCGGCCGCATCACGTCGCGCCGGCTGCGCGAGGTCGGCGAGCTGCTGGCTGCCGCGCCGCCCGGTCAGTTCCGGGTGGTGGTGCCCCATCACGACCTGATCCCGCCGCCCGGCGTCAGCCGCCGGCGGGTGCTCGCGAACGCCCGGCGAGCGATGGAGCTGTTCTCGGCAGCCGGCGTGGACCTGGTGCTCTCCGGCCATCAGCACCAGACCTACATCGGCACCTCCGAGGAGCTCTACCCGCAGGGACGCTCGCCGGTGATCGTCGTGCATTCCGGCACCACCACCTCGAGCCGCGGGCGCGGCGGCGAGCGCCACCTCAACACCTGTAACCGGATCGAGTTCGACGCCCGCTCGCTGACCGTGTCGCACTTCGGCTGGCAGCCGGGGCTCGGCCGATTCGCCGAGCAGAGCCGCCACTGGTACCCGCGGCGGCTGGTCGAACCCTACACCCTCGAAGGCCTCTCCCCGCCGGCGGCGCCGGCGGAGGTATCATGTCTGGACAAGCCGGCGAGGAGGGCGCAAATGGGCGATGAGAAGCAAGACCAACCGGAATGGGGGACAGCCAGGATCGTGGAGAGCAACGAGGAGGCGGTCGTGGTGGCCGGGTTCCTGAAGAGCAGCGGCATCCCGGCAGAGGTCGAATCTCTGCACGTCGAGGAGCTGCCGGTGAACGTCGGGGGGCTGGGCGAGGTGCGAGTGCGGGTGCCGGCCGACCGCCTCGAGGAGGCGCTTTCGCTGCTCGAGGCAACCGACCGGGAAGAGCCGGCCGGCGACTCCGACGAGGGCAACCAGGCCGATGACGCCGGACCGGGAGACCACGCCGCCGCCGCGGCCGGCCCAGGAGACCGCGCCGAGTGAGCATGCTCGACGCCGGCCAGCGCGTCGGCCGTTACCGCATCGTCCGCTTTCTCGGCGCCGGGGCGATGGGCGAGGTCTATCTCGCCGACGACCCCCACATCGAGCGCCGCCTGGCGATCAAGACGGTGCGCCTGGAGGGCGGCCGGCCGCAGGATATCGAGGACCGCAAGAAGCGGCTGCTGCGCGAGGCGAGGGCGGCTGGGCGCCTGCTGCACCCCAACGTGGTGACGTTGTTCGACACCGGCGAGGAGGGCGGGCTCCTCTTCCTGGCGTTCGAGTTCGTCGAGGGCTGTGACCTGGCGAGCCGCCTGGAGACGGGCGAGCCGCCGACCCTGCGCGAGGTGCTGAGGATCACGCGCCAGGTCGCCGAGGCGCTCGACTACGCCCATCGCCAGGGGATCGTCCACCGCGACATCAAGCCCAGCAACATCCTGATCGATACCGGCGGTCACGTGAAGGTGGCCGACTTCGGCATCGCCAAGGTCGCCGGCCAGAACACGGAGCTGACCATCGCCGGCTCGGTGATGGGCAGCCCGCAGTACCTCTCGCCCGAGCAGATCCGCGGCGACGAGCTGGACGGCCGCAGCGACGTCTTCTCGCTCGGCGTGGTGCTCTACGAGCTGCTCTCCGGACGGCGGCCGTTCGACGGCGAGACCATCACCACGCTGGTCTACCAGATCCTGCACAAGGATCCCTCGATCTCCGAGCTGCGGTCGGTGCCGCTGCGGCTCGAGCAGCTGCTGCATCACATGCTCGCCAAGGACCGCGAGGAGCGCCTCGCCACGGCCGGCCTGGTGGCCGAGGAGCTGGCCGCGATCGAGCGCAATCTCCCCGAGGCGACGCTCGCCGCGCCGGCGGCTCCCGCGGACGCGGAGCTGGACGTCACCCGGGTGCTGTCGTCCCGCTCGCTGGCCGCGGCTCCGCAGGCAGGCGGGATCGAATCGGCCGCCGCTCAGGGTGGCCCGCGCGCGCCAGGCGCCGACGCGGCGGCACCGGCGCCACCGGCGGCACCGGCGCCACCGGCGGCACCGGCGCCACCGGCGGCAGTGGCGTACGTGCCGGACGGGAACATGAGCCCCGGCGCGCGCGCTGCCACCGCGGCAGCTCCCCTGCCGGCCCCGGTGCCTCCGGCCGGCGCGCCCGGGCCGCACACCCAGGCGCCGGCCGTGCCTGGCCCGCCGCCGGCCGGGCGGTCCTCGAGCGCGCGGATCTGGCTGGTGCTGGCGGCGCTGCTGCTGCTGTTCTGCGGCGTGGTCGGAGCGGGCGCCCTCTGGCTCTGGCAGCGCTACGGGCGGCGCGCCGGCCAGGAGATCAGCCGGCTCTCGCAGTCGTCCTCGGCGCAGCCGGGACCCTCGACGTCTTCCGCGCCCCCGCCTTCCACACCGTCTTCGGCATCGTCCCCATTGTCGGCGGTGCCCGCAACGCCCGCGGCGCCAGGGCCGTCCACCCGCGCCCCGTTGTCCGCCACGCCCGCCGCGCCCGCGCCGCCGGCGCCGACGCCTGCGACCCGGCAGGTGCGGCCGCCGGTGCCGCCCGCGACGCCGGCCGGCAGGACGCCGGTGGCCTCCGCCGGTGGTCCGAGCGGCGTCGCGCGCGGGTCGACGGCGGCGGACACTGCCGGCGGTCCCGCACCCGCCCGCGGCCGATCGAACGCCCTCATCTCCAAGTCCGAGACGCCCGGCTCGGCGCCGGCCGCGGCGAACCCGGACGAGACGGCCGCGGGCGCGGCCGGTGCCGGTGCCGGCGCCGGTGCCGCCCCCTCGAGCTCCCGGGGCGGCGGCAGGGTCGAGCGGACGCCCCGGGCGGAGGCCCGGCTGGCCGACGCCGGCGTGGGCCAGCCGGCCGGCGGCCAGGACCGGGACGCCGCGCCGTCCGTCTCCGGCGCCTCTATCTCCGGGGGGACCACCGCCGCCGCCGCCGCGCCGGGCGCGGACCGGGTGATTCACAGTGGCCTCGAGCTGGCGTTCCGGGTGAACCCCCCGGACGCCTTCGTGCTGCTCGACGGCGCGGTCATCGGGAGGGCGCAGGAGTGGAACGGCCAGAAGGGCGGCCGTTCCTTCACCCTACCGGGCACCGGCTCCCACGTCGTCAAGATCAAGCGGCAGGGGATGAAGGACTACCGCATCACCGTCGAGGCGAGCGACGCGCGCGGGATCACGCCGGTGATGGTCAACCTGCAGCCGCTGCCGGCGGCGCAGATCGAGACCTCGGACCTGCAGACCGTCCGGGTGCGCGAGGCGATCGCTCTGCGCGTGCAGCCCGACGTCAACGCCGTGGTGCTCGTGGACGGCAGCGCCGTCGGACCGGTGAAGAAGTTCGCGGGCCGCTTCGGCCACGGCGACGAGTGGCTCAGCCTGCCGCCGGGGACGCATCGGGTGACCCTGGTGGCGCCCGGGTACGGCCGCCGCGACCTGGCGGTGGAGATCACGCCGGGAGCGGAGAAGGAGCGCCAGAAGATCGACATCCAGCTGTCTCCCGCGGCGGGAAGCCAATAGGTTGAGCTATCAGAGCCTGGCCTCGTCGGGAGCCGCGTCCGCGGCGGCGGCGGCGGTCGCGGCATTTCCGGGCGGGTCCTGCATTCCCGGGCGGCGCCAGTTCGCCCGGCTCGCCAACGGCTTGACGGTCTGCGTGCTGGAGAACCGCCAGGCGCCGGT
>DATNKH010000028.1:0-17544 GCA_035603475.1 Thermoanaerobaculia bacterium | reverse complement strand
GGTGGTGGTCGAGCTGTTCACCTCGCAAGGGTGCTCGAGCTGTCCGCCCGCCGACCGCTTGCTGTCGCGGCTGAGGCGCGACCCGCGGCTGGCCGGTGCGGTCATCCCGCTGGCCTTCCATGTCGACTACTGGAATCACCTGGGGTGGAGCGATCCCTTCTCCTCGTCGCTCTGGTCGCAGCGCCAGGCGGACTACGCCCAAGCCTTCCGCTCGAACCGCGTCTATACGCCCCAGTTGGTGGTCAACGGCCGCAGCGAGTGCGTCGGCTCCGAGGAGACCGAGGTGATGCGCCGCATCGGCGAGGCGCTCGCCGCCGGGCCAGCCGGAGAGGTCGGCCTCGCCGGGCCGGAAGCTGCCGGCGGCGGCGACGCCCGGTTGACCGTCACCGCCCGCCTGCTGCGGTCGGTGCCCGGCTCCGGCGTGGACGTCTGGGTGGCGCTCACCGAGAGCGGCCTGACCACCGCGGTCGGCGCCGGGGAGAACGCCGCGGCGACGCTGCACGACGACCAGGTGGTGAGGCGGCTGGTCAAGGCCTTCAGCTTACCCTCCACCGCCGCCGCCGGGCCCGCCGGTGCGAACGGAACCGCCGGCGAAGCACGGTCCTCGGAGGTGACGCTGCCGATCGACAGCAGGTGGAACCGGGCCGCCCTCGACGTCGTCGCCTTCATGCAGGACCCGCAGTCGCTGGCCATCTACGGCGCGGCATCCCGGCCCCTCGCGGCCCGCTGAGCGGTCCTCCCGCCGGATCGGCCCTCCGCGGCGCGCGCCAGCGGCGGGGTGCCGCCGGCCCGCCTCGGGCTCGCCGGGTAGATCGCCGCTCCAGGGCGCCCTTCCCGCGCCGGCGTTGTATGGTGTTGCCGGCGAGCGCCCCGCGGCGAAGGGGGCGCCGACCATCCCATGCCCGCTCCTGCCTTCGACATCCTGGTGGTCGACGACGAGCCGAACATCCGGCGGACCCTCTCGCTGCAGCTCGAGGGCCGCGGCCACCGGGTGCGCACCGCGGGCTCGGTGGAGGAGGCCCAGCGCGAGGCCGCCGGCCGCCGCTTCGACGTGGCGCTGATCGATCTGCGCCTCGGCACCGGCTCGGGGCTCGACCTGCTGACCTGGCTGCGCGCCGAGGACCCGGCGCTCAAGACCGTGGTGATCACCGCCTACGCCTCCATCGAGACCGCCGTCGAGGCGATGAAGCGCGGCGCCTCCGATTACCTGTCCAAGCCGTTCGGTCCGCTGGAGCTCGACCTGGCGCTGGAGAAAATCGCCGAGCTGACCCGCCTGGAGCGGAAGGTGCAGGCGCTCGAGGTCGATCTCATCCTTGCCGGCGAGGGCGATCTCGAGGCCGATCTCGCGAGCGAGAGCCCGGCCATGCAGGCCATGCTGCGCCAGGCGCGGCAGGCCGCGGCCAGCGACGCGCGCCTCCTCCTGCGTGGCGAGAGCGGCACCGGCAAGGGAGTCGTGGCGCGCGCCATCCACCAGTGGAGCCCGCGCCGTGACCGCCCCTTCGTCGTGGTGCCCGCGCCGGTGTTGCCCGCCGAGCTGCTCGAGAGCGAGCTCTTCGGCCACGCCCGCGGCGCCTTCACCGGCGCCACCAGCAGCCATCCCGGGCGCGTCACCCTGGCCGAGGGCGGGACCCTGCTCCTGGACGAGATCGGCGACCTGCCCCTGCCCCTGCAGCCCAAGCTCCTGCGCTTCATCCAGGACCGCGAGTACGAGCGCGTCGGCGACCCGACGCCGCGTCGCGCCGACGTCCGCATCCTTGCCGCCACCAACCGCGATCTGGAGCAGTCCGTGCGCGAAGGAAGCTTCCGGGAGGACCTCTTCTATCGCCTGAACGTCCTCACCCTGGAGATCCCGCCCCTGCGCGACCGGCGCCAGGACGTCCGCCCCCTGGCCGAGCGCTTCCTGGCCTTCTTCGGTCGCCAGTACCACCGTCCGGGCCTGACCCTGACCGCCGACGCCCTCCGCCTCCTGCTCGACTACCCCTGGCCCGGCAACGTCCGCGAGCTCCGCAACGCCATCGAGCGAGCCACCATGCTCGCCGAAGGCCCGCGGGTAGGCCCCGAGCTGCTGCTCCCGAAGTCGGCGATCCCAGGCCCCGCGTCGTCGCCAGCCCCGACGGCGCCGTCCGCGGCGGCCACCGCCCCTGGATCCCCCGCGTCCAAGTCGCCAGCCGCGGGCGACCCCGGCGCCCCTGCCGAGTTGCAGCTAGGCGACCTGGCCCCCCTCTCCCAGATCGAGCAGGAGCACATCCGCCGCGTCCTTGCCCGCGGCGGCTCCCTGCGCGAGGCGGCAGCCATCCTCGGCATCGACCAGGCCACCCTCTGGCGCCGCCGCAAGCAGCACGGGCTGTGACCCGCGAGGCATTACCCCTCAACTTTCTCGTACCGCAAAATCACCAGGGATACCACGTGCCGCGCGCGCCGGCACCCCGCCCGATAACCAAGCGGAGCACGCCGCCGCCGATCATCTCTCCTTCAGGACTGGCCCACCGCGGCCGGCGGCGTCAATGGCTCTCCGTGAACTGGATTCCTGGGTTGGCGCCGGTCAGTACGGAGCAGCTCCCCACAATCGAGAGGTTGTTCGTTTCTCCCGTGAAGCCGGCCGACGTGCAGGTGGCGGGGGCGGGGTTCCAGTGATACGGGAGCAACCCATAATAAGTATTCAACCTGACCTCGAACGTCGTGCCGCTGTTGAAGATGGCTTCGGAGCCGCAACAGTAGCCGAAGACGTTGAACTCGGCCTCCCTCCACCCGCTTGAGAGGTCGAGAACGCTGTCCTGAGCAGTCGCACCGATATTCCTGGTGCCCGTATATACATAGGCCTTGTCCACGTCGCCTGCGCTGGCGGTGCCTATCACTTGAACGTAGGGCAGTCCCCCGAGTCCACCATACCAAACCGTGCCGCTGCTGTTCATCCAGCAGTCTGTCTGTCCACCACCGGGATAATACGTGTTCCAATAGCTCGGGCACGTTGTATTGTAGCTGAGCAGCCAGTACTGCATGTAAATACCTGAAAGCCAGTTCCCATTTGGGCTTTGGCTGTACACGAACTGCTGCCATCCCCTGCAAGACGGGCCGCCGCGACTGCAGGCGGGGGTGACGAAGGTGTTGGTGTTCAATTGCACCGTGAACCAGCCGGAGCCCATCTGCGAGTCGCTCTCGCTCGCCAGACCCGTGACCGTCGGGAAGGTGCCCCACGCCGACACCAGCAAGTTCGACACCTGGGCCGAGAAGTCGTTGCCGTTGCCCACCGTAGCGGGCCCGTGTCCGTGCGCCGGCACGACCGGAACGGGTGGCGGGGTTCCGCAGGCAACCTCCATCCACTCGGTGCTGGGATGCGAGGCGATGAAGCACCCCGTCCTCTTCGGCAGGGGGACCTTCAACATAGCCTTACGCCACGCCTCCAAGACCTGAGCGTCCGGCGGATCGTCCGGATGATCCCGGGCAGCATCCACCTCGGCCACTGGGGAAGCAGGCATAGCGGATTGGGCGCTGTCGAACGAAGCGGGGGCGGGCGACGCGTGGGCCGCGGCCGGCGCCCAGGCGAGGAGCAGGATGAAGAGCGGCGTTAGATGGGAGAGCTTCACCAGAGCGGTCTTGCGGTCCATCGCGGATTCCTCCTCGGTCTGTCTTTGGCTCTTATGGTGTTATCCCGGCGTTTTTCCCACATGGACTTGGCCCGGCCGCCATCATGTAGCTGTATACAAGCGAGACCATGTCTCCTTGAAGCGTGAAGAGACGCTATAACAATTTGAGGAGCAGCGCAAGCAGTGATGATGCTCCTGGGGAACCTGGTCTCCCGAGAGCGCGCCGGGGACGGGCGCTGCACAGGACCTCATAGCGTCCGGTTGGGAGGAAGTGGCGCGGTGGCCGGGATGCGGCTACGTGATCGAGGCGGTCTCGCGTAGGGTGGAGTGCGCGCAGCGCAAAGGGGCGTCCCAGGCCTTCGCCGCCTCGGTCAGAGAGGCGCGCGCAGGTCCGGAGGCTCCGCAACCGCAAATGACCTGATGCAGGGTCCGCGACGACTCCGTGGCAGCTCGGCACCCAGCCTGGCAGAGCGGCCCGCTTCAAGCAGGGGGCAAGGCGAGGCCGTCGAGCGCGGCCAGGCGGGCGCGCAGGGGCTCCAGCTCTTGGGCGCCGAGCCGGGCGGCGCAGCCGGCGACGATGCGCCGGCCTCGCTCGGCGAGGGTGCGGCGGTAGGCCGGGTCCGCGGTCGTCGTGGCGATGTCGCCCAGGGCGCGCAGGAGGCGGAGGCTGACCGCCACGTCCGCCGTCGAATAGAGGCGGATCTGCTCGAAGGCGGAATCGAGCAGGCGTTCGAAGGCGATCCCGGGAAGGATGACACGCACCACCCCCGGCGGGTCGTAGAAGACCGAGCTCGGGGCTTGCTTGCCCGCGAAGCGGATCAAGATGCGGCTCAGCTGGTCCACGCAGCTGATGGCGGTCGAGGGGTCGTTGACTGCCGGCGAGATCGCCTTGAGCGCGATGTCGACGATCTGCAGCACCCCGAACTCCACGTCCTGCTGCAAGGTCCGCGAGGGACCGAGGTCGAAGGTGCGGCGCAGCTCGGAACGGCTCTCGGGCGGCAGCCGCTCGCCTTTGTGCAGCCGCAGCAGCGGCACCCCCGCCGGGACGAAGTTGCCGACCCGGCGCAGCGCCGCGACCTTGACCTTGTAGGACTTCGCGAGAGCGACCAGCCGCTCGACGTAGACGAAGCGGATGTAGCCCGAGTCCTCGCTCGCGATGACCGTGTCCCAGGCGCTGGTGTCGAGCTGGCCGTCGTCCGGCACGCGGCCGGGCCGGTGAGGCCAGGGCATCATCTGATCGATCACACCTTCGGTCTCGGAGGCAATCTTGTCCACGATCTCGTTGACGCTGATCGCCCGCGAGATGTGGTGGATGAAGAAGAGCAGCCACCCGACGCAGGCGAGGGCGAGCAGCATCGCCCCGACGACCGTGGCGACCGGCGCGAACGGCCGCGGCAGCGAGCGCGCCGCGGGCAGCGCCGCCATGCAGTAGCAGAAGGTGCCGAGGAAGATGCCGAGCGTCCACTGGGTGACGTGGTCGCGCGCGAAGCCGATGATGATGCGCGGCGAGAATTGCATCGATGCCAGCGTCAGCGTCATCAGCAGGATGGCGAAGACGATGGACACCACGGTCATGATGGACGCGCCGATGGTGCCGAGGATGACCTGCGCCACCTGCGGGTCGGCGCGCGACGGGAAGAGCGCGTGCGGCACCCAGGCGCTGAGGACGGGAGCGATCTCTTCCAGCTGAGAGAGCAGCGCGCCGGCGGCGCCCAGCGTCAGCGCGATGAACAGCGGGCGGAGCAGGAAGCCGCCGCGCAGGTTGTACAGAACCTGGCGCAGCAACAAGGGCAGGCGCGTGCGCAGGATGCTCTTGGGAAAGGGCATGGGTTCTCGCGGCCGGATTGGTGCCCGCGCCGCACTCAGCCATTGCAACTTGCAATGAGGGTGTCGGCGAGCTGCATTGCAATTCGCAATCGGATCGCCATGGCATCGACGCCCGGAAGTCGCGCGCGTGGCCCTCCGAAGCTGCGAGCGGCAGACGGAAGCTTAGCACCCGCAGGGACTTGCACCAGCTCCGGGCCGTGCCTGCAAGCCCGCCGACAGTTCCATTGATTCACTGGCACCGCCTCTGCACTCCCCAGGCTCCCGGCCGCCCGCCGCCCGCTCATGAAGCGGCATCGATCGCCGCACCGGTGGCGGCTCGGCAGAAGGCGGTGCCACCCCTTTGCGGCGGGGCTCGCTTCGGCGTGTCTTCGTTGCGTGTCTTCGTACGAGGTCCCATGCTCGGCTTGCGCGGAAAACTGGTGCTCGGCTTCGGCGGTCTGCTGGCGCTGCTGACGATCGTCGGCGTGCAGAGCATCGTCTGGATCTCCCGTCTCGGCGGCTCGGTCGACACCATCCTCCGCGAGAACTACGACAGCGTCGTCGCCTGCCAGCAGATGAAGGAGGCGCTGGACCGGATGGACAGCGGCGCGCTGTTCGCCCTGGCCGGCGACCCGGAGCGGGGCCGCCAGCTCGCCGCCGCCAATGCGCCGCTGTTCGACAAGGCGCTCGACGTCGAGCTGCGCAACATCACCCTGCCCGGCGAAGGCCCGGCCGCGTTCCGCATCCGCGATCTATATGCCGCCTATCCGCCGGTGCTTGTCGAGGTGCTCGACGCCGGGCGGCCGCTCGACGCCCGCCGTGCCGCCTACTTCGGGCGGCTGCTGCCGCTCTTCCAGCAGATCAAGCAGGCGGCCGACCAGGTGCAGCAGATGAACCAGGACCACATGGTGCTCGCCAGCACTCGGGCGCGCGCGCTGGCGGCGCGGACCAGCCGCCGCATGATGGCCTTGCTCGGCCTCGGCGCGGCGCTGGCGGTCGGCTTCGTGCTCTTCCTGAGCCGCGCGATCCTGCTGCCGCTGTCGCGCCTGACGCAGTCGGTGCGCGAGGTCGAGCATGGCAACCTCGACCTGGTGGTGCCGGTGGTCTCGAAGGACGAGCTCGGCGAGCTCGCCGCCGCCTTCAATGCCATGGCCGGCCGCCTGCGGGAGCTGCGGCGCAGCAGCCGGGCGCGCCTGCTGCGCGCCCAGCAGACCTCGCAGCTGGCGATCGACAGCCTGCCCGACGCGGTGGCGGTGTTCTCCCCCGATCTCCGCGTCGAGCTCGCCAACCGCACCGCCGTCTCCACTCTCGGACTGCGCCCTGGCGAGCCGGTGCCGCCGCGCCACGCCGACTGGCTGCCGCACCTGCTGCAGGAGACGGCGCGCGCGGGGACGCTCCCCGACCGGGGCTACGAGGCGGCGCGGCAGATCTTCCATGACGGGCAGGAGCGCTTCTACCTGCCGCACGCGGTGGCGGTCCGGGGCGCCGACGGCCAGCTCGCCGGCATCACGCTGATTCTCTCGGACATCACCAACCTGCGGCGGATCGACGAGATGAAGAGCGGCCTGCTGTCGACCGTGTCGCACGAGCTGCGCACTCCGCTGACCTCGCTGCAGATGGCGCTGCACGTCCTGCTCGACGAGCGCGTCGGCGGCCTGACGCCGCAGCAGACCGAGCTGCTGGTCGCGGCGCGCGACGACGCCGAGCGGCTGCGCACGATCCTGGTCAACCTGCTCGAGATCGCCCGCTACGAGGCGGGCGGCCAGCAGCTCCACTTCGAGCCTGTACCGTCCCGCGACCTGGTGGAGATGTCGCTCGCGCCGCTGCGTTCGGCCTTCGAGGACCATGGCATCCGGGTCTCGGTGGCGATCGCGCCGGCGGCGCCGAAGGTGCTGGCCGACCCGGCGCGCGCGCCGCTGGCGCTGGGCAACCTGCTGCAGAACGCGCTGCAGCACACTCCCGCCGGCGGTACCGTCGCGGTGCAGGTCGAGCCGGAGGGCAACGGAGTGGCCTTCTCCGTCGCGGACTCGGGCCCCGGCATCCCCCAGGAGTACCTGGGCCGGGTCTTCGACCGCTTCTTCCAGGTGCCGGGCAGCCAGGGGGGCGCCGGCCTGGGACTCGCCATCGCCAAGGAGATCGTGCAAGCCCATGGCGGCAGGATCGGGGTGGAAAGCCACGGCGGCGGCAACGACGGTGGCGCCACTTTTCGCTTTACCCTGCCCGCGGCCCCAGCGGTCCCCTCGGCGCCTGCGGCCCCCGCCGCATGATCGCGGTCGATTTCATCAGCCACCAGGAGCCAAGACCCATGCTCGACCTGATCGCAATTGCCGTGACCATCCTCTTCTTCGCGCTGGCGCTCTGGTACGTGCGGTTCTGCGAAAGGATCTGAGGACGACATGAACTGGGAATACTTGCTGAGCGCCGTCATCGCGGTGGGCCTGCTGGTGTATCTGATCTACGCCATGCTGAAACCGGAGAGATTCTGACCGCACCTGAAATCAAGTTGTTTTTTTAGAAACTGTAAATTGAGACCCTGCTTCCCGGGGGAAGGAGTCGCAGATGTCGTCGACCCGTCATACGCAGTCGTTCGCAATGCTCGGCCCGATCGCAGCGGCGCTCGCGCTCGCTCTGCTCGGCGCGCCGCGCCTCGTTGCACAGGAGCCACCGACCCTGGTCGAGCAGGCGCAGGCGCAGCTCGCGCAGGCGCAGGCCCAGCTGGCCCAGGCCCAGCAGCAGCTGGAGCGGGCGCTGGCCCTGGCTCAGCAGGCGCAGGCCCAGGCGGGCGTCGCGCCAGCGCAGGTCAAGGTCGGCGCCGGGTCGGCATCAGTCCAGACCGGCGTCGAGCCCGCACCGGTCAAGACCGCCGCCGCCGAGACGGCGCCGGCCAAGACCGTGGGCCATGAATCGCCCGCCGCGGTCGTGCAGGCGCTCCTGCGCACTCAGCCCGAGCCGGTCGTGGCCAGTCCTCCCACCTTGACTTCCAAGGCCGCGGTGCCGGTCAAGCCGAAGGCGGCGGAGCCCTTCTCGTTCGCGGACTTCACCTGGCTCAACGGCAACAGCCGCACCTCCGAATCGCCGATCGACACCAAGGTGTTCACCGGCGAGTTCCGGGTAGACGTCAGCGAGATCAACGACTTCAACCATCCGCGGGACAACACCCTGGTCGGCAGCAGCGAGAGCGGCCGCACCAACGAGATCCAGCTGCAGCAGCTGGGCATCGGCGGGGACTTCCACTACAACAACGTGATCGGCAGGCTGATGACGCAGTTCGGGATGTACTCGACGATGACGCCACGCAACGACGCCAGCCCCGGGCGCGGCCAGTGGGACCTCGCCGACGCCTACCGCTACCTCTCCGAGGCGTACGGCGGCTACCACTGGGACGTGCTGAACGGCATCAACCTCGAGGCCGGCATCTTCATGTCCTACGTCGGTCTCTTCAGCTACTACAACTTCGACAACTGGACCTACCAGCCGTCGTACGTCTCGTCCAACACCCCGTGGTTCTTCAACGGGCTGCGCGTCCAGATCTTCCCGAGCGACCATCTGAAGATCGAGCCCTGGTACATCAACGGTTGGCAGTCGTACGGCAAGTTCAACAGCAAGCCGGGCCTCGGCATGCAGGTCCTGTGGCGCCCGAACGGCGCGGTGGAAGTGCTCTCCAACAACTACGGCGTCGGCACCGATACGCTGGGCAACCCGAACCGGACACGCTGGCACACCGACGACAGCATCGAGGTCAAATACTACGACCGGCCCGAGCGCTTCCTGGACAAGATGGCGTTCTCGATCACCGCGGATGCGGGTTGCGAGAGCGGCGGCGGGGTCCACTGCGCCACCAGCTCTCCTGGCACGCCGTCGCAATACTTCCTGGGCTACATGGTCTACAACCGCTTCTGGTTCGATGGCGACCGGTTCGCCATGACCGTCGGCGGCGGCCAGATCACCAACCCGGGCCGCTACCTGGTCCTGCTGCCGCCGATCAATGGCGCCACGGCCTTCTCCGGCACGCCGTACTTCCCCGAGAACCCGGGCGATCCGTACCGGGCCTACGACGGCTCGATCACCTTCGACTGGATGCCGAGCCAGTTCATCACCTTCCGCACCGAGCTCGATCGCCGCGGAGCGAACGTGCCGTACTTCGCCGGCCCCGGCGGCGTCACGCCCCCGTTCGGCAACTCGGGGCCCCCCGGATCTTTCGTGCAGGGGTTCACCCCCGACCTGCGCAAGACGGAGACCCGGATCAACACCGCGGTGCTGGTGAAGTTCTGAGCGTGACCCACGAGCGCAGGAGGCGGGGTCGATGAAGGGCGAACGGAATCGAGGTTGAGATGACTGCCAACGGCTGGCTGCAGCTGCTGATCTATCTCGTGGTCCTGGTGGCCGTCACGCCGCCTCTCGGCGTCTACATGACCCGCATCTTCTCCGGCGAGAGGACCTGGCTGACACCGGTGCTGCGGCCGCTCGAGCGGTTGATCTACCGCTGCTGCCGCGTCGACGAGAGCACGGAGCAGCATTGGACCGAGTACGCCGCGGCGATGCTGGTCTTCAGCGGCGTCAGCATGCTCGTGCTCTACGGCATCGAGCGGCTGCAGGCTTTCCTGCCGGCCAACCCGCAGCACCTCGCCGGGGTGGACCCGGCCCTGGCGTTCAACACCGCCGCCAGCTTCACCACCAACACCAACTGGCAGAACTATTCCGGCGAGTCGGCCATGAGCTACCTGACGCAGATGGCCGGGCTCGCCTTCCACAACTTCGCCTCCGCCGCCACCGGCATCGCGCTCGCCATCGCCTTCATCCGCGGCGTGGCGCGGCGCGAGTCGCGCACCATCGGCAACTTCTGGGTGGACCTGACCCGCGGCTGCCTCTACCTGCTGCTGCCCCTCTCGCTGGCCGGGGCGCTGGTGCTGGTGTGGCAGGGGGTGCCGCAGAACCTGGGCCGCTACACTCGGGCCGCGCTGCTCGAGCCTCAGCATATCGAGAGCAAGGACGCCGCCGGCAAGGTGAAGGTCGAGACCCGCGCCGAGCAGGTCATCGCCCAGGGGCCGGTCGCCTCGCAGGAGATCATCAAGGAGCTCGGCACCAACGGCGGCGGGTTCTTCGGCGCCAACTCGGCGCATCCGTTCGAGGACCCGACGCCGCTCGCCAACTTCCTCGAGATGCTGGCCATCCTCGCCATCGCTTCCGGCCTGACCTACACGCTGGGCCGGATGACCGGCAGCCAGAAGCACGGCTGGGCGGTGTTCGCGGCGATGATGATCCTGATGCTCGCCGGCTTTTTCGTGGTCTACCACTACGAGGCGGCAGGCAACCCCGGCTTCACCCGCCACGGGATCACCCAAGCCGCCATCGCCACTCCCGGCGGCGAGCAGGCCGGCGGCAACATGGAGGGCAAGGAGGTGCGCTTCGGCATCTTCCAGAGCGCGCTGTTCGCCACCGTCACCACCGATGCTTCGTGCGGCGCGGTGAACGGCCAGCACGACTCCTTCACGCCGCTCGGCGGCATGGTGCCGATGCTCAACATCATGCTGGGCGAGGTGGTCTTCGGCGGCGTCGGCGCCGGCCTCTACGGCATGCTGGTGATGATCGTGCTCACCGTGTTCATCGCCGGCCTGATGGTCGGGCGCACGCCCGAGTACCTGGGCAAGAAGATCGAGTCCAAGGACGTGAAGATGGCGATGCTCTACGCGCTGATCTTCGCCTTCAACATCCTGGTGCTGGCGGCCTGGGCGAGCGTCACGCCCTACGGCACGGCGGCGCTCGGCAACTCGGGGCCGCACGGCCTGTCCGAGATCGTCTACGCCTTCACCTCGGTGACCGGCAACAACGGCTCGGCGTTCGGCGGCCTGAGCGCCAACACGCCCTGGTACAACTGGACCCTAGGGATCGCCATGCTCGTCGGGCGTTTCCTGATGATCGTGCCGATGCTGGCGATCGCCGGCAACCTGGCGACCAAGAAAGCGGTGCCGCCCTCGGCCGGCACCTTCCCGGTGCACACGCCGCTGTTCGTGGCGCTGCTCCTGGGCGTGATCCTGATCGTCAGCGCCCTGACCTTCTTCCCGGTGCTGTCGCTGGCGCCGATCGTCGAGCACCTGCTGATGCAGGCTGGGACGACGTTCTCGTGATGAGGGCTCATCATGGCTGAGAGAGCGCAGAAGCGCCCCTTGTTCGATCCCCCGATCGTCCGGCGGGCGCTCAGGGATTCCTTCGTCAAGCTGGATCCGCGCCAGGTGGCGAAGAACCCGGTGATGTTCGTGGTCGAGGTGGGGAGCGTGCTCACCACCCTGTTGATCGTGCGCGACGCCGCCACCGGGCAGACCGCGCACCTCGGGTTCACCATCCAGGTGACGCTCTGGCTCTGGTTCACGGTGCTGTTCGCCAACTTCGCCGAGGCGATGGCCGAGGGGCGCGGCAAGGCGCAGGCCGACACCCTGAGGCGGGCCAAGACCGAGACGTCGGCGAACCGTATCGTCGGCGACTGGGCGGGGCCGGTCGAGGCGTTGCGCACCGAGCAGGTGGCGGCGCCGGCGCTGCGCAAGGGCGACGTCGTGCTGATCGTCGCCGGCGACCTGATCCCCGGCGACGGCGAAGTGGTCGAGGGCGTCGCCTCGGTGGACGAAGCGGCCATCACCGGCGAGAGCGCGCCGGTGATCCGCGAATCCGGCGGCGACCGCTCGGCGGTGACCGGCGGCACCAAAGTCATCTCGGACTGGCTCAAGGTGCAGATCACCTCGAACCCCGGGGAGACCTTCCTCGACCGCATGATCGCCCTGGTCGAGGGCGCCGAGCGGCAGAAGACGCCGAACGAGATCGCCCTCAACATCCTGCTCGCCGGGCTCACCGTCATCTTCCTGCTGGCGGTCGGGAGCCTGCTGCCGTTCGCCATCTACAGCGTCGGCGCCTCGTCGCCGGCGGCCGGCTTCCAGGCCTCCGTGCCGCCCTCGATCACGGTGCTGGTGGCACTGCTGGTCTGCCTGATCCCGACCACCATCGGCGGCCTGCTCTCGGCGATCGGCATCGCCGGCATGGACCGCGTGATCCAGCACAACGTGCTCGCCATGTCCGGCCGCGCCGTCGAGGCGGCGGGCGACGTCGACACGCTGCTGCTCGACAAGACCGGCACCATCACGCTCGGCAACCGCCAGGCGGTCGAGCTCATCCCCTTGGCCGGGGTGGCGGAGGCCGACCTGGCCGACGCGGCGCAACTGTCCAGCCTCGCCGACGAGACGCCGGAGGGCCGCTCGATCGTGGTGCTGGCCAAGGACCGCTACGGCTTGCGGGGACGCGAGCTCGCCGCCGCCGATGCGCATTTCATCCCGTTCTCGGCCCACACCCGCATGTCGGGAGTGGACATCGGCGACCGCCACGTGCGCAAGGGGGCCGCCGACGCCGTGCTGCGCTTCGTCGAGTCCTGCGGCGGCACGGCGCCGCCGGATCTCGACGCCGTCGTCGAGCGGGTGGCCAGGACCGGCGGCACGCCGCTGGTGGTCAGCGACGGCGCGCGTGCGCTGGGCGTCATCCACCTCAAGGACATCGTCAAGGGCGGCATCCGCGAGCGCTTCGAGCAGCTGCGCCGCATGGGCATCCGCACGGTGATGATCACCGGCGACAACCCGCTGACCGCGACCGCGATCGCCAGCGAGGCGGGGGTCGACGACTTCCTTGCGCAAGCCAGGCCGCAGGACAAGATGGACCTCATCCGCCGCGAGCAGGCGCAGGGCAGGCTGGTGGCGATGACCGGCGACGGCACCAACGACGCCCCGGCGCTGGCCCAGGCCGACGTCGGCGTGGCCATGAACACCGGCACCATGGCTGCCAAGGAGGCGGGCAACATGGTGGACCTCGACTCCAACCCCACCAAGCTGATCGAGATCGTCGAGATCGGCAAGCAGCTGCTGATGACTCGCGGCGCCCTCACCACGTTCTCGATCGCCAACGATGTCGCCAAGTACTTCGCCATCATCCCGGCGATGTTCTCGGCGCTCTATGCGCTCAGGGGCGCCAAGAACGGCCCTCTCGGGGCGCTGAACCTCATGCACCTGGCGACGCCCGAGTCGGCGATCCTGTCGGCGGTCATCTTCAACGCCCTGATCATCGTCGCCCTGATCCCGCTGGCGCTGCGCGGCGTCCGCTACCGGCCCCTGGGGGCGGCCATGCTGCTGCGCCGGAACCTGGTCATCTACGGCGTCGGCGGCATCATCGTGCCCTTCGCGGGGATCAAGCTGATCGATCTGTTCATTGCCGCGGTGGGTCTCGCATGAAGGCCCCGGGCTCTCGGTCTCGAAGCGGAGGCAGCGTGAATGGCATGAATCTGGCTCGACACCTGGTCCCGGCAATCCTCGTCACCCTGGTGCTGACGCTGCTGCTGGGAGTCGTCTACCCGCTGGCGGTGACCGGCCTGGCGCAGCTCCTCTTTCCGGACCAGGCCCGGGGCAGCCTGCTGCGCCGCGAAGGCAAGGTGGTGGGGTCGCGGCTGATCGGTCAGCCCTTCGCCGGCTCCGGCTACTTCCACTCCCGCGCTTCGGCGGCCGGGGCGGGCTACGATCCCCTCGCTTCCGGCGGCACCAACCTCGGGCCCACCAGCCATAAGCTGCTGGTCGAGCAGGTGGGTGCGGCGGCGGCCGCGGCGCGCGCCGAGCGACCCGGAGCGCCGGTGCCGGTCGATCTCGTCACCTCGTCCGGCTCGGGTCTCGATCCCCACCTGACGCCTGCGGCCGTAGACTTCCAGGTGCCGCGCATCGCCCGCGAGCGCGGCATGCCCGAGGAGGTGGTGCGCCAGCTGGTGCAGCGCCACACCGAGGGGAGGCAGTGGGGAGTGCTCGGCGAGCCGCGGGTCAACGTGCTGGAGCTCAACCTCGATCTCGACGCCACCAGGCCGCTGCCGCCAGCCGGCTCGGCGGCCGGCGACCGCTAGCGGCGCGCCCCATGACCACCCCCCCCACCCAGCCTGCGGCCGATAGCTTCCTCAACCTCATCCAACGCTCGCGGCGCGGCAGGCTCAAGGTCTATCTCGGCTACGGTCCAGGCGTCGGCAAGACCTACCAGATGCTGCTCGAGGGTCACCGGCTGAAGGCGCAGGGAGTGGACGTGGTGGCCGGGATCGTCGAGACGCACGGCCGCGCCGACACCGAGTCGCTCTGCCTGGGCCTGCCCGAGATCCCGCCGCGGACGGTCGACTACCGCGGCGTCGTCCTGCGCGAGCTGGATCTCGAGGCGGTGCTGAAGCGCAAGCCCGAGGTGGTGCTGATCGACGAGCTGGCGCACACCAACGTCCCGGGCAGCCCGAACGCCAAGCGCTACCAGGACGTCCTCGAGGTGCTGGCGGCGGGCATCCACGTCGTCACCACGCTCAACGTGCAGCACCTCGAGAGCCTCTACGACACGGTGGAGCGGCTGATCGGCGTCAGGGTGAAGGAGCGGCTCCCCGACTGGGTGCTCGCCGACGCCGACCAGCTGGTCAACGTCGACCTCGCCCCCGAAGACCTCCGCCGGCGGCTGGAGGAGGGCCGTGTCTACACCACCGAACGGGTGCCGGCGGCGCTCGACAACTTCTTCCGCAAGTCCAACCTGGAGCAGCTGCGCGAGCTCACCCTGCGCGAGATCGCCTCGATCATCGAGCGACGGGCGCGCCGCACCCCGGGCGAGGAGGGAGTGCAGGCGCCCGACCAGATCGTCGTCTGCCTGTCGTCGCGCAGTCCGGACGGCCCGGCGCTGCTGCGCTATGCCTCGCGCCTCGCCGGCAAGCTCAACCGCAGCTGGTACTCGCTCTACGTGCAGACCTCGAGCGAAGACCCGGCACGCCTCGACGCGGCGACCCGCAAGCGGCTGTCCGAGACCCTGGCGCTCGCCCATCAGCTGGGAGCGATGGTGTTCACCTTCAAGGGCGAGGACATCGCCGACACCATCCTGCGCTTCGCCCGCGAGTACCGGGTCGGGCACCTGGTGGTGGGCCGGCCCGGCGAGCTGCCGCGCTGGCAGCGGCTGCTCGGCCGCCGCACGCCGATCGAGAAGCTGATCGCCGGCGGCGATCACCTGGCCATCGTGGTGGTCGACGAGACCGGCGTGTCCGAGGCCGCCACGGCGTCCGAGTCCGCGGCGGTGCCGAGCCCGGCCGCCCCCCGCCGCCAGGGCGAGCTCGACACGGCCGGCGGCGCCGCGGAGCGAGGCGCGGCGCCGCGTCCCACACTGGTCAAGATCGGTCCGGCACCGGCACCGGCACCGGCGCCGGCCGCCGGCGCCGGGAAACCCGCCGCGGAGCCCGCGCCCCCGAGAGCCGTCGGCGGCTGGTCGGTGCTCGGTTCCACCACCTCCGGCCGGGTCCGTGTCTCGGACCTGCTGAAGCCGGAGGCGATCGCGTTCTTCGACCAGCCGGTCGCCAAGCGGGACCTGCTCCGGCTGCTGGTCGACCTGCTGGGCGGGCGGCAGGAGCACATGGTCAGCGAGGACGTCGTGCGCCTGCTGGAGCGGCGCGAGCAGGAGGCTTCGACCTTCCTATCCGAGGGCATCGCGCTGCCGCACGTGCGTATCCCGGACCTGGCGATGCCGCGGATGGCCCTCGGGCTGCTGCGCGCCGGCCTGAGCGACGCGGGCTCGGGCAAGATCGAGCAGGTCTTCCTGATCCTCTGTCCGGACCGCAGGCCGGAGGGCTGCCTGCAGCTGCTGGCCGTCGCGGCGCGGATGTATCGCCAAGCCGATCTGCGCACCGAGCTGCGCCGCGCCGTCACCGCGGCGCAGGTGCTGGCGGCGATCCGCGCCTGGGAGGACGCTCAGGAGACGCGGATGGAGTAGGTCTCTAAGGCCTCGCGGCCGCCCTTGGCGGCGCCTGCCGCGGGGCGGCCGAAGAGGTGAAGGGTGTAGGCGCCGGGAGCCAGCGCGCCGCGCCCGAGGGTGATGTCGAACTCCTCGAAGGAGTCCTGGACCCCGCGCGCGCGGAACACCCGCTTGGGCTTCCAGATCAGCCGGCCCTGCGCGTCCCTGACCTCGATCTCGTAGTCCGGATAGCTGCCGCTGTGGCGGGTGTGGAGGAGGAGGGTGGCCGCCCCCGAGGACAGCGGGATGGCGTCGGCGGCAGGCGCTCCGGCGCCGCGCTCCACCCGCTCGGCCGGCTGCACTTCGGTCACCACCAGGTCGCTCTCGATGAGCGGCCCCGGCGGGGGCTGCGATGCCTGCAAGGCGTCCGAGCGCTGGCTCAGCTCGGTGGCGGTGCCTTCCAGGGCGGCGACCTGCTGCTGCAACTGGCGGTTCTCGTGGGCGAGCGCCCTCAGTCTTGCCTCGGCCTCGCCGGCGCGCCAGCGGAGCTCGGCATCGCTCGGGCCGGATAGCGCCTGGCTTGGAGAGGCGGGCGGACGAGTCCTGGCCACGCCGGCCCGGGGCAGAGCTGAACTGGCCGGCGCCGGAGCTGCAGCCGGGGCCGGGGCCGCGCCCAGGCGCCGCTCGAGCTCGCGGGAGTGGCGCGCGCTCTCGATCCATCCCGTCGCGGCCAACAGCCCCACGACGCTGGCGGCCAGGGCGGAGTGCTGCCAGGCCCGCCGCGCCGCGGCGTCGTCGCGCCGGCCCCAGATGGACGACGGCGCCGGCGCCGCTGCAACGGATGCAGTCGTCGATGCCGGCGGCGCACTCGCCGCAGCGGCCGCGGAAGCCGGCGCCGGGGCCGGCAACCCCTGCGGCTTGCCCGCCGCCTCCCGGGGCGCCGGCAGGATCGCGATCCGCCCGTCCTCGGCCGGATCGGCGAGCAGCCGGCTGGTCCGCACCAGCTCCAGCTCGGCGGCGCACTTCGGGCAGCCTGCAAGATGCTCCTCGATGGATCTGGCGCCGGCGGCGGCGTTGGCGGTCATTGCCGGCGCGGCGCTGCCGCCCTCGTCGACCTCCTCCAGCTCGGTCCACTGCCAGCGGCCCAGCGCCCGCAGCTGGTCGAGGCAGGTGTGGCTGACCACCTGCCACAGGTAGGTGCGCAGCGATGACTCGCCGCGGAACCTCCCCTGCCCGAGCAGCCGCGTCACCTCCAGGCGTACGTCCTGCAGCACGTCCTCCCAGCGCCCCGACAGCCGCCGCTGGTAAGGCCAGGCCGCCCGCGAGATCCAGGCGTCCACCGTCCCGACCGCCTCGGTGTCCCCCTGCAGATACCGCGACACCATCTCCTGGTCAGTCGTCTCCA
>DATNKH010000027.1:0-2285 GCA_035603475.1 Thermoanaerobaculia bacterium | reverse complement strand
CCCGGCGCCTGGAGATCAGCCTCCTGCGCTACCTCAGCCGCGCCGCCCTCAAGCTCTCGCCCTACTCCACCCTGACGCCGCTGGCCCTGGCCGATCTCTGCGAAGGCGACGGCGGCGGGGCGGCCATTCGCTACGTCGCCGGACCGCGGCGAGAGCGGTCGCTGGTGCGCATCAAGCGCTACCTGCTCGATCAGTGCTGCCGGCTCCTCGTCCTCCACCCGCGGGTCCGCGAGCGCCTGCGGGTGGGTCTCAACCCCAGCCTCGAGCGTCTCCCTGGCGGCGACATCCGCTTCCTGCGCCCTCCCCGGCTGCAGCGGTCCGCGGCGGGCGGTGCCGGCGCCCGCCTCGAGAAGGTCGCGCCGGCGCAGGTCACTGCGAGCCTGGGTGGCGATCTCGCGGCCTTCGTCCTCGCGGCCCTGGACGGCGCCGACCTGCCGTTCCGAGCGCTGCTCGAGGCCGCCGCCGAGCGCCTCGGCGGCCGCGATCCACGGGCTCCTGAGCGCTTCGCGGAGGCAATCGAGCAGCTGCTGGACCTGGGGGTGCTCGAGCTCAGGCCTCCCTGGCCCGGCTACGAGCCGAGCCTCGAGGGTCGCCTGCTGCAGTTCCTCGACGCTCTGCCCGCGGGGTCGATGCCGGAGGCGATGTCGGAGGCAGTGGCGGCGCTGCGCGAGCTGGTGGAGCTCGAGCAGAGCTTCGCCACGGCCGCCGATCCGGCGGCCACGACGCGCCGCATGGACGACCGCGTGCGCGCCCTCTACGACGCCATCGCCACCGCCGTGGAGCCGCGGGGCCACCGCCCGCTGACGCGGCGCGAAGGGCGCGTCACCTACGAAGACGTGTTCCTGGAGCCGCTCGCGGCGGGCCGGCCCGCCCTGCTCCGGCTCGACCGGCGCCCCCTCCGCCGCGCCCTCGACGCCGGCGACCTCGTCTGGCGGCTCGGGTACCTGTTCGAGCCCCGCCACGACGCGCTGCTCGCGCTCGAGCACCATCTCGGCAGCCGCCATGCCGATCGGCGCCAGGTGCCCGTCGTCCAGCTCTTCGCCGAGACCCGCGGCCTGTGGACCGCTTACCGCCGCCACCTGGACGAGCGGCGGCCCGGTCCCTTCGATCCCGAGGCCCTGCCGGCGGTGGCCGGGCTCGAGGCGCTGCGCGCCGCGGTGCGCCGCGGGCTGCCGGACGCGGTCACCGTCGAGGGCGAGACGGAGCGACTGACGGTCGACGGCCTGCGGTCGCTCCTGGGCGGCTTGCCGGCGTGGCTCCTCCCACCCGTCGGCTGCTGCCTCCACCTCCAGCCTTGCGATGCCCGCGGCGAGACCTGGGTGGCCAACGGCTCCTTCGAGGGCACCGGGCGCATGAGCTGCCGCTTCAACGTGCTGCTCGACCCGGCTTCCCGTGAGCGCTGCGTCGATCACTACTCGGCACGCTCGGTCGGCGAGCAGGACGGCGAGCCGGTGGAGCTCGTCGACATGCTGTTCACCCAGGGCAACACGGTCAACGTCCACTGGCCGCAGACCAGGCGGATCCTGTTGCTGCCGGGAGAGACCGTCGACCTGCCGCCGGCGAGGGTCCTGCGGCTCGCCGACCTCGTGGTCGAGCGCCGCGCCAGCCCGCCGCTGCGCCTGCTGGCGCCCGACGGCCGGCGCATCGTGCCGTGCTTCCTGAGCCCGCTGGACGTCGCCTTCATGCCGACGGTGCTGCGCTTCCTCGACCTCTTCGGCGTCCATGCGGCGACGTCGCTGCCCTTGCCCGACACGGCGACCCGGGGTGACGGCTGGACCCGCGGCCGGCGGCGGATGATCGACAACCTGGTCGTCGCGCGGCGGCGCTGGACGATCGATGCGGCCGCGGTGCCCACGGTCCAGCCGGGAGCCGCGGCCTTCGCCGGGCTGAACCGCTGGCGCTGCCGGCTCGGTCTGCCCGACCAGGTCTACCTGCTCGAGAAGGAGCGGCCCGACGAGGCCGTCGGCGAGGCCGTCGGCGAGACCTGGAAGCCGCAATACATCGACTTCCGCTCGCCGTCCTTCACCGACCTGCTCGCCGGCGCCTGCGATCATGGCCCGGCGCCGATCACCCTGGTGGAAGCCCTGCCCCGGCCGCAGGACTTCCCGCTCGATCCGGAGGCGGGGCCCCGCACCTTCGAGGTCGTGCTCGAGTCGCTTGCCCTGGCGCCCTGACGGAGCTCCACGCGCGCGACGGCTGCCTGCATTTCAAGGCGCGGCGACCACCCCGAGGACGGCCGCCAGCACGGCCGGGAGGCCAGGCTCCAGGGAGCCGGCGGGCAACCG
>DATNKH010000026.1:0-17841 GCA_035603475.1 Thermoanaerobaculia bacterium | reverse complement strand
CCGAGGGGGGGAGAGCCGCCACCCGAGACCCGCACCTCCTCCCCTCCGTCTACCGGTCTCTCCGGCGACCGGCTTCGGGTATCCGCCCGGCTCGGAGAGGGCTGCGGCACATTGCCTGCGACTTGTCCCTACTGACGCTACTGTCGGGTTCGCGGAGCGATCTTTGCTAGCATGGCCGCTTCTGGAAAGGCCTGATCTACGGTGCGCGAGCGACAGGATGTGATTCTGGGGGGCGGGCTGTCCGGGATGACGGCTGCCTATACGTTGCAGCAGGCCGGCGAGGATTGGTGGCAGCTTTACGAACGGGAGGCGCGTCTTGGGGGGCTGGCTCGCTCGACGGCGGTGGATGGGTATCTGTTCGACTTCGGCCCGCACATCCTGTTCACCATCGACGCAGAGATCGAGGCGCTGGTGCGTGAGCTGCTGGGCGACAACTTCCACGCGCAGGAGCGGAGGGCTTTCATCTATCACCACTCCTGCCGCCGTTACACGCGCTTTCCGTTCCAGGCCCATCTCTTTGGCCTGCCGGTGCCGGTGGTGCGCGATTGCCTGGTGGGACTGGTTCGCGCCGTCCAGCGGCAGGAGCGTGGAGAGTTCCACCCCGCCAATTACGAGGAGTGGATGCGCGGCTTCTTCGGCGACGGCATCGCCGATCACCTGATGATCCCCTATGCGCGCAAGCTCTGGACCGTCGAGCCGAGCGAGATGGAGTTCAGCTGGATCGGACGGCGGGTGCCGACGCCCGACTTCGAGCGCATCATCGCCGGCGCGCTGACCGACGACGTGGCGCAGGTCGGGGCCACGGCTTCCTTCTGGTATCCGCGCCGCGGCGCCATCGAGCCGCTGCCGCGAGCGCTCGGGCAGCGGCTGCATGCGCCCCACGTCCACCTGGGCCGCACCGCCGTGCGGGTGGAGCTGCCCGGCAAGCGCGTGGTCTTCGACGGCGGCGAGGTGGTGCCCTTCGACCGCCTCGTCTTCTCGCTGCCGCTGCCGGAGATCCCGCGGCTCTTCAGCGGCGTGCCGCCCGAGGTGGAGAGGGCGTGCCTGGGGCTGCGCTACCAGGGGATCTACTGCATCAACCTGGGCATCGACCGGCCCGCCATCTCGGACATGCACTGGGTCTACTTCTACGAGGACCCCTTCCCGTTCCATCGCCTGTCGTTCCCGGCGACCTTCAGCCCCGACACGGTCCCACCGGGCAAGAGCTCGATCGCCACCGAGGTGGCCTTCTCGCGCGAGCGGCCCCTGGACCGCGACACCGCGGTCGAGCGCACGATCGACGGGCTGCGCACGGCCGGCATCCTCGACGCCTCGGACCGCATCGAGCTGGTGCACACCGAGGAGATCCTGCCCGCCTACATCATCTACGACCTCCACCACCGCCAGAACGTCAGCCTGATCTCCGCCTGGCTGCGCGAGCACGGCATCTGGAACGTCGGCCGCTTCGGCGAATGGCAGTACTTCAACATGGACCATTCGATGCGCAGCGGCAAGACCGCGGCCGAGGAGATCGTCGCGTCGCGGCGAGTGGCGCCGGCCGCGCGCTGACGGCACGACGCGCTACCCGGCCGGGCGGAGGCGTGGGCCGCAAGCCCTGCTGTTACAATGATTGGAATGAGCGCACAGATCGCGGCCGTGACCAGCGCCGCCAGCGCGGCGCCCCCTGCCGCGGCCACGTCGGAGGCGACGGCGGCGGAGGTGGACATCTCCGTCCTGGTGCCGGTGCTCGACGAGGCGGAGACGGTCGAGGAGCTGGGGGCACGGGTGGCGGCGGTGCTCGACAGCCTCGGCGCGCGCTTCGAGATCCTCTTCGTCGACGACGGCTCGCGCGACGGCACCGCGGAACGGGTGCGCGCCGCCCACGGGCGCGACCACCGCATCAAGCTGCTGCGGCTGCGGCGCAACTTCGGCAAGGCGGCGGCGCTGTCGGCGGGCGTCGAGCACTCGAGCGGGCGCATCGTGATCACCATGGACGGCGATCTGCAGGACGACCCGGAGGAGATCCCGCGGCTCCTCGGGATGCTCGAGACGGACGGACTCGACCTCGTCTCCGGCTGGAAGCGGGAGCGCCACGACCCGGCCGCCAAGCGCATCCCGTCGCGGCTGTTCAACTGGGTGACGCGGCGGCTGGCCGGCGTCGACCTGCACGACTTCAACTGCGGGTTCAAGGTCTACCGCCGGGAAGTGCTCGACCAGATCGCCGTCTATGGCGAGCTGCATCGCTACATCCCGGTGCTGGCGAGCCGGCGCGGGTTCGCGGTGGGCGAGGCGCCGGTCACGCACCATGCCCGCCGGCACGGCGTCAGCAAGTACGGGTGGGACCGGTTCTACAAGGGCCTGCTCGACCTGATCACCGTGCTGTTCATCACCCGCTACACGCGGCGACCGCTGCACCTGTTCGGCGCCGTCGGCCTGGTCTTCTTGGCCGCCGGCTTCGGCATCGACCTCTACCTGGCGATCCTTTGGATGGGGGGCGCGACCCTCTCCAACAGGCCGCTGCTGTTGCTGGGAGTGCTGCTGATGCTGCTCGGCATCCAGGTGCTGACCACCGGCTTGCTGGGCGAGATGATCACCTTCAAGAACTTCCGGCGCCCCGACAGCTACTCCATCAAGGAATTCTTGGAGTGAGGAGCACCCGGCAACCGGGAGGTCCCCTCTGGCACCGCCTCCGGCATCGCTCGACCTCCTCTTCCTGACCCAGACCTATCCGCGCTTCGCGGGCGACATCGCCGGGCCTTTCGTCGAGGAGCTCGCCCGCGCCCTGGTGCGGCAGGGCGACCGTGTCACGGTCCTCGTCCCCCATGCCGCCGGCCTGCCGCCCGGCTGGGAGGCGGGAGGAGTCGAGGTGGTCACCTTCCGTTACGCTCCCGAGGCGGCGGAGGTGCTGGGCTACGGGCGCTCGCTCGCCGCGGACGTGCGGGTGCGCGGCGGGGCGGCGGCGGTGGCGCCGCTCTATGCCGTGGCGGCACGGCGGGCGGTGGCCCGGCAGCTGCGCCGGCGGCCGTTCGACCTGGTGCATGCCCACTGGATCGTGCCCAACGGCGTGGCCGCGGCGGCGGCGCTGCGCGGCGGCGGTAGCGGCAGCGGCAGGGACCGCTCTCGGGACGAGGCAGGGCGTCCCTCGCCGCCCGGGCAGCGAACCGCATCGCCGCGGGCCCGGGCGCGGCCGGCGATGGCCATCGGCCTGCACGGCAGCGATGTCTTCCTCGCCGAGCGCCGCGGCATGCGGCTGCTGGCCCGCTGGGCGCTGGGACGCGCCGGCGTCCTCACCGGCAGCTCTCCGGAGCTGGTCGAGCGCATGTGCGCCCTCGGCTTTCCGGCGGCGCGATCGTGGGTGATCCCGTACGGCGTCGATACGGCGCGCTTCTCGCCCGATCGCGAGCGGCGCCGCCTCTGGCGGGAGCGGCTCGGCATCGGCGACGAAGCGACTGTGCTGCTCGGGGTCGGACGGATGGCGGCGAAGAAGGGCTTCGGCGTCCTGGCCGCGGCGCTGCCGCCGCTGCTCGGAGCGCTACCGGGACTGCACGTGGTGCTGGCCGGGGACGGCGACCTGCTGCCCGAGTTGGCCGCGGCGACCGAGCCCTGGCGGGCGAGAGTGCACCTGCCGGGTGCGGTGCTGCGCGACACTCTCCCGGACCTCTACCGCGCCGCCGACCTCTTCGTGCTGCCGGCGGTGCACGACCAGCAGGGAAACGTCGACGGGCTGCCGAACGTCATCCTCGAGGCGATGTCCACCGGCCTCCCCGTGGTCGCCTCGGGGATCTCCGGCATTCCGCTGGCAGTGGAGGACGGCGCCAGCGGCCTGCTGGTGCCGGAGCGGGACGCGGCGGCGCTCGGCGCGGCCCTGCTGCGGCTGCTCGAGGATGCCCGGGAGGCGCGGCGGATGGGGGAGCGGGGGAGACGCAAGGCCGAGTCGGAGCTGACCTGGGACCTCGTCGCGGCGCGGCACCGGGAAGCCTACGCGATGGCGCTCGCGCTGCCGGCGTGAGGCGGCGGCCAGGCGCGGGAGCAGGGCGCTGGACTGGAGGGGACGGCGGCGGCTCTTGTCGCCGGTCGCCGAAGCCCATATACTTCGGAGCACTGTTTTTCGCTGCGTTCAAGGGTAGATAGCACTCACTGAGGCTGCGTACCTATGGCGCCGAAGAAACCTCCCACGGGTATGACCAAGGCCGACCTGGTCGACGTGGTCTACGATCGGCATGGCGGTTTGACCAAGAACGAGGCGGCGGAGATCGTCGAGGCGATCTTCAAGACAGTGAAGACCTCGCTGCGGGAAGGCCGGACGGTGCGGATCAAGAACTTCGGCACATTCGAGATCACCAACCGCCCCGGGCGCACCGGCGTCAACCCGGTAAGCGGCCAGCGGATCTTCATCCCGCCGCACCGGGGCCTCAGCTTCCGGCCCGCGCGCCGGCTCAAGGATGTTCCCGGCGCCGTCCCCGCGGAACGGGACTGATCCGGGCTCGGGACACTAGATTTTGCCCAAGGCCCGCGTCCAGAAGCGCCTCTATTACAAGATCGGCGAGGCCTGCAAGGCGCTCGGCATCCAGCCGTACGTCCTGCGCTACTGGGAGACCGAGTTCCCGGCCCTGAGCCCGAGCAAGAGCCGCTCGGGCCAGCGCGTCTACAGCGAGAAGGAGCTCGAGGTCATCCGCCGCATCAAGCAGCTCCTCTACGACGAGGGCTACACCATCGCCGGCGCCAAGAAGAAGCTCGAAGGCGAGCTCGCCGCCGGCACCCTGGGAGACCCAGCCGGCCCACCCGCGACCTCGCCGGCGCCTACCACGCCTTCCCAGCCTCCCCCTCCCGCCGTCTTCCAGGCACCGGCCGCCGGCCGTGCCCGAGGTCAGGCCGCGGAGTCGGAGCGGGCAGGAGGAGGGCCGGCCGCCGGCGCAGCTGCAGGTGGCCCAGCCCCGGCCGCGGTCCCAGGCGCCGCCCGAACGGTGCCGCTCCCGCTCGTTCCCTGGGCACCCGCGGCGGACAAGCCCGAGACGGCGGCCGCCGACCCGGAGCCGGCGCCTCCTGCCGCGCCCGCGGTGGATCAAGAGGAATCGCCTCCGCGGGCGGGCCGGCCGACCCTGCCCTTGACCCCGCCCTGGCCGCCGCTGCAGGCCGTGCCCGCGCCCGCGGCGGCGTCACCCCAGGGATCCGCCGCGAAGGCGGCCAGCCCGACTCCGCGCAAGGCCGCGGCCCACCAGGCCCCTGCCGCCGCCACGCCCGCGGCGACAGCCGGAGCCGGCGATCACGCCGGCGGCCCCGTCGCAGCCACCGAGCCCTCCCCAGCGTCCACCGCCCCCGGTCACGAGCTTGACACGGCAGCCGCCAAGCAGATAGAAACCCTGCGCAAGGGGATAACCAAGGCTCTCCAGGGAGCCCGAGAGATTCTTGCCCTCCTAGACTCGAGATCCCCACGCTAAGCAGTCCGGTCGGGACGTGGCGCAGTCTGGTAGCGTACCTGAATGGGGTTCAGGGGGTCCCGGGTTCAAATCCCGGCGTCCCGACCAACCTAACCTCCCAAAGCATCAATAGTTTACGGCAATTTCCAAGTCCGTACAAGTGCCCTGAAAAATGGGGGGTTGTACGCAACTTGTACGACAAAGGGCGGAGCACGGTCATGAGCGGGCGGTCGGCGTGCCAGGCAGGCCGAAAGGACGCTCGGATTTGGCCCGCGATGCCGGCCGAAAGGAGCTCGGCGAGCAACGCGTCGAGGCGATTGGATTAAGAGGTACCACACATCGTCGAGCCTCGCGACTAGGGCTTGCTTGAGGCGCTGATAGACCGTGAGAGCCAGAGTCTCGGGCAGCCTGCTTGCGGCCAAGACGAGCGCCAGCTGCGCTGGTCCTGAGCCGCCGTACCCCCACTCGAAGCCGGTCGGCGAGTGGGTTCGCAGGTCTAGCCGGGGGTCGAGGGGGCGCCAAGTGTCGCTGGACATCTGGGCCTCGACGATGGCACCCCGAGAGGTGCGCTGGCCGCGGTAGGCGATGGGCCGCTGCTGGGTGGCTTCGCGCATCAGGTCCACTCCCCTAGAGAGTCGGCGCTCGCCGTTCTGGCGAGCGCTCTCGGAGTGCCGCAAATAGGGGGGCAAACCGTGACGCGCGTTAGGCCAGGTGTTCGTCGGCGAGCGAGCGGGCGATGTGAGCGGCACGATGGGCTGGCGGGCTCTCCCGCTCATTGACCCGGAGCTGCTTTCCTCATCGACGCCTGGCACCCTGGCGATCTCCAGCGGCGGCGGGCGGCGTCCTCACAAACGCCAGCCGCGCTTCCACGGCAGCAAGTCGGACGCAGGAAGGTCCTGCCCACAGAGGCGCTTGCCGGCCGCCTCGGCGCGTGCCTTGATCTTCCGCACCACGTCGTGCCGGTTCAGGATCAGGTGGCGGTTGCGGGCCTGGAAGTCGCCGCTTGCCGCAGCCTGTTGCAGCTCCTCACCCGACCACAGCAGCCAGCGGCGATCGACGCAGCGAAGAAAGAGGCGGAAGGCGGCCCAGGCCTCTTCCCTATCGGCAGCTTGGAGGAAGCGGCGGAACCAGTGGCGCGCCCAGGCGTCGCGATGCAGCTGATCGCGCGCCCATTCGACCGCCACCGGCCGCCAGCCATGTGCATCGGCGGCGAAGCGGTCGAGGTACGCGGGCGTCCGCTCGCGCGCCGGAGCGAGCGCGTGCAGGGCGAGCACTCGATCGCGCGCCATCGTTCTATCGGGCTGCGGCGAACGCTCGACCTCGTCGACCAGCCAGTGGAGGCGCCCAAAGAGCGAAGCGGCGTAGCTCAGCTGCTGCAGGCGGTCGTCGGTGAACGCCTGATCGAAGAGCAGGCGAGCGGCCCGGCGCGAGGCCTCGGTGTCGGCGGCCTTGAACGGCAAGAGCCACAGGCTCGGGACGCCCGACTCTGGATCGGAGGGAGTGACGAAGACCACCTGCGGCCCCAGCAGGCGGCCGAAGCTCTCCGCCGCACAGGCGTCATCTGCGTTCAGCACTGTGAGGAGCAGGGCCGAGGTCAGGCTGAAATGGACGTTCGCCAGGCGCGTCGAGAGCTGGGTCCCGCCCGCGAGCGCGGCGATCCAGCCTGCTACGACCTGCGGGGCCGCCCGCCTTGCCGCCGCCACGGTCTCGGTTGCGATCCAGCCTCGGTTCGCGACCGCCGTGCTCCCGCTCTGCGGATGGAGCAGCGCGTGATCGAGGTCGAGCGCCCAGGAGCGCACCTCGGTGTCGTCGAGGCCGCGCTCGAGCACCACCCAGCTCAGGCTCTCGGGACCCAGGCGGTGCCGCGTCTCCGCGCTCGCCTGGGCCAACGCGGCGCGCGCCCAGCTGGAACCCTCGAGGATGCGGCTCAGCCAATCGTCGTCGAAGACGCCATCCTGGACGGCACTGAGCAGGAGCTCCGGGTCGCGAGCGCGCTGGGGCACCAGGCCGGCGATGGACGCGCCGACCTCGGCATCCTGGCTGGCAGTCCTCAAGGTGCGGCGCGCCCGATCCGTGAGCGGCACCGGTTCTCGCCATGGAAACCAGAGCTGCCGGCGCCGCGCGAGACCGCCTGAGCGCGGCAGGCTGCCCAGCACTGTGCGTACCTCTCGGGGGGCGAGCGGCGCCAGCAGCCCAGACCAGTCGGCACTGTCTAGGCGGTGCGCGCGCGCGAGCAGGAATCTCCGCTGCGCGTTCGCGCTCGTGAGGCTCGCGAGGACGAGCCCCGTGAGATCCCACACGGCTTCGCTGCTCTTGCCATCCTTCCGCTCCGGTGCGGTTTGCTCGAGTTCCGCCACGAGCACCCGGGCTTGCGCGGCCTGCCGGCGAGACAGGAGAAGAAAATGCTCGTCCAGGAGCCAGGTTCGGACATCCGTCCTCGCGGAGAGTTGCCGCAGGATGAAATCGATGACCCGGCGCCCAAAGCGGCCGAAGGCGGCGGGAGCCGTGCGGCTCAGTGCCGGTTCGGCCCGGTCCAGATCGAGGTCTGCGCCGGTCGTCTGTCGTCCCGTGGCGAGCTCGGCGAGATCGATCGACCGCAGGAGGCGCTCGCTGCGCCACGCGACACCCTCGAGTGGCGGCTCGGGGTCGAGGGCGCGCTCCGAGAGCCAGGCAGCGGCCCGCGCCGGCTCCATCGTGGCGAGAGCCTGCCTGGCTTCCTCGAGGCGTTCTGGAACGTCCGGCGACTGATCCCACGGAAGCGGGTCGAGCGCCGCCACCCTCTCCCTGGCGCCGGGGCTTCCCTCGATCAGGAGGAGCCGGGCGGCGGCGGCCCGCAGCAGCGGCTCGGGCCGCGTGGCGAGACGGTCGGCAAGCGCGACGAGGGCCGGCCATAACGGTTCGCCGGCGAGCCTCACGACCCACGCCGCCTGGTCGAAGTCGTGCGCGGGGCCCATCACGGCGCCCCGTAGCGCCCAAGCACCGAGCGCAGCGACGTGGACCGCCTGGGGGCCGTGCTCGAGGATGGACGCGGACATGACGAGCAGCGCCAGGCTCGAGAGATAGAGCAGGGCCTCGCCGGCGGCCGCCACCGGCGTGATCCCTTCTGCGCCGGTGAACGCGCTGGCGGCCGCAAGCTGGTCCTCGATGCCGCGCTGGAAGGCATGGAGCTGCGCGGCGGTGAGCGCGCGGCGGGGCTGGGTCGCAGGCAGATCGATGAAGCTCAGCCAGCGGCGGCAGGTAGCAATCAACGCCGGATGGGCCGGCCATTGCTCGCAAATGCAGACGAACGCGTAGCCGATGCGCTCGCGAGCCCTCAGGCCCTGGTCCTCCTGCGACCACTCCGTCTCGGCGAGGTCTTGGAAGATGTCAGGGGCTGCCGGATAGTAGGACCATGGCCGGGATCGCTCCCAGGCGTCGCCGCCGTTGCGCAGCCGGGCCAGGGCGAGGAGGAGCGCCAGCTTGACGTGGCGGGGCGGGGCCTGGGGAGCCGAGGCGGTCAGCGCGACGCAGACGGCGTTCTCGGCGATGAGCGCGGTCTCGTCGCTGCCGGCCCCGGTCTCGAGCGCCTTCTCTGCCGCCTCGATCGCTGCCTCCAGGCTGGCCGGGGCCGCGGAGACCGCCGCGACCAGCTGGAGCCCGAGCGCGAGGTAGAGCCGGTTCGTTTCGAGACGCAGGCTCCCGGCCGCCCCGGCCGCCGGCTCGAAGACCCCTCCGGAGATGAGGTCCTCGAGCTTGCGGTCGACGTCCTCGACGCCCGCGAGACGATGGGCGAGGTCCGGCCGGCCAAGCGCCCGTTGCTGGAACTCCATGGCGATGTCGCGCAGCACGCGCTGGTAGTCCTCGTCGGAGAGGGTGTGCCCTGCCTTCTGCTCGGCGAGATGTCGCCACTGCTCGAACGACAGGCGCGCGACGGTGAAGTCGCCTGACTCCTCGTACCGCCGCCAGTGCAGGACGGCGAGCTGGAAAAGGCGCGGCCGGCGGAGCAGCTGCCGGAGACGGGGCTCGAGCGGACTGGGGGCCAGACCGGAAGTGGCGAGCAGCCGATCGAGCTCCTGTTCTGTGAAGTCGTCGACCAGGACCTCGCGTGGGGCGGGAGGCTCAGCAGCGGGCCGCGCGATGGGGGAGCGGCTCGCCTCACGCTCGCTGCGGTAGTTCGGCCGCACCTGTTCCCAGTACGAGGTGCGGCAGGTGAGGATAAGAGCGGCCCGTCCGAAGTGTTCCGCGAGGTCGCGCTGAGCAGTGACGAGCCAGCGCCACCAATCGTTGCGCCGGGGGCGCTCGTTGAGGCCGTCCACGACGTACAGCACGCGCGGTGCCGGGTCTGTTGCCTCGGTCCCCGAGATCCATCGGCGCAGGCGCTTCGCGAGAGCCGCCTGCCCGCCCGACTCGAGCCGCGCGCGCTCGAGGAGGCGGGCGCCCAGCTCGGGCAATGGCGAGAAGTCGAACTCGTCCGAGTCGCACCAGATAAGGAGGGGAGCGGTCTCCGCCGGGAGCGCTTGCCGGGCGAGCCAGGAGGCCAGGCCCCAGCTCTTGCCGGTCCCCTCGGCACCATGGAGGAGAAGGACCCTGCCGCACGCCGGCCAGCGGCGCCACCAGTCATCGAGCTGCTCGTCCACAGCTGCGCGCGGCAGGTCGAGCGCTCCCTCCGCCAGTGGGAGGAGCCGCTGCCCGAACAGGTCGAAGCTGTCGGGGATGCTTGCCAGCGCCGAGGTGAAGCGGGCGCTCGTCTGGGATCGGACGCTGGCATAGCCCAGGTCGGCGCCGGAGAAGCCCCGGCGCAGCTCGCCGATCACGGTCTCGAACCGCGGCGCACGGCGGATCTCCTCGAGCCGCGGTGCGATGCGGCGCGCCGCGGCGCGGGGCAGCGCGGAGAGTGTGATGTCCGGTGCTGAGGCACAGAGCGCGGGCAGCGGCCCGAGATCGAACGCGTCGTGGTCGATCAGGAGAACGTCGATGCCCAGTCTCTCGGCGAGCTGCGAGAGCTGGCGATCGAGCCGCGCCGGCACGTCTCGCGTTACGGCCAGCACCCAGAGATCCAGGTCGGAATTGGCCGTGAGGGCGGCGGTCATCTTGCCCATGAGGCCGATCATGTCGAGGCGGGTTCGCAACTCGTAGAGCTTGCACTCGACGGCGACGGCGAGATCGCCGCGGGAGCGCGCACCCAGATCCTCTCCATCCTGCGTGCCCGCGGCCGCCATCCGGAATCGGCGGCCCGTCAGGGCAGAAAGGAGGCGAGCGACTAAGCCCTCAAAACCGCCTGCGCCAGAGGGCTTTAGCCGCCTCAGCGCGGCGGCAACTGCCTCCGCCGCGGCAGAGGCGCCATGCCTGGCAGGGGGGTTGGCGCGACGTACGCGCAGGGCGGCGGTGGGCCTGGCAGGGCTGCGCTTCCGGGGAGAGCGTGCTGGTTTGGGTTTGCCGTCCACCGTGAGCCGACTTTGGAATCTGTACCGGAAACCACTGAAGGGCGGAGGGAAAGGGAAGCTGGCGTCGTGAAGGACTATGCGAAATCCAATATACCACGCCTCGGGGTAGGTGCCGGATGGGAGGGTGCAGTGCCACGAGGGCGTCGACCGCGCCCACGTGGCGGCAAACGCGACCCCCGGTCATCTGTTGGTGCGTCAGGCGCTGCGCCTGCGGACGGGGTGCTGCGGCGGGACGGTGCCGTCGCACAAGCCCACGCCCTGTGGGGCTTCCTGCGGCATCGTTTAAAGCAGGGGGATCATCGCCGACCACGCGATGCCGCTGTACCAGCTGCTGCTCGGGAGGTGCGACGCGAACCCGTCGTGCCGCACCTCCTGGCGGCGTGAAGCACATAGGCCCGTAGGCCAGCGGGGACCGGGATCAGTTTCGGCCCGGTCGCCTTAGTGCCGCCGTCAACGACCCCAAGTGGCACCGCTCGCAGGTACCGGCTCGATCAGGACCAGGCCGACAGCCTGATCTACTAGGCGATGCTCGACCTGCTGGCCCACGCCCACGTGGTTCGTGTGCTCAGTCCAGGGACTCAGGCCACCGACGCTGACGATCCTGTACTTCTCGGCGAAGTCCTTCTCCGTCAGTACTTCGCCGGCTACTTGGAATGCCAAGGTGGATTTTCCGGCTGGGTTCGGGTCGCTGCGGGTGACTAGGGCTAAAGCTACTTCAGGCATTTGAATCTCCTAAAAGATACCGGAGGTCACAATAACGTCCGGGAGGGAGACGATACCACAGAAGGTTCCTACTTGTCCCACGCGATCACCGTCGCGAGCATCGTCGGCGCGTTCGCCATCGGACCCGGCGTGCCGCACAGCCCTGGTGGCGTGAAACACATAGGGGCCGGGTTCAGGTCCGACCCGGCCCCCTCGTTCTCCATCATTCACCTAGCTGTCGAGGAGGTCGTCCTTGCCTTATGACGCTGTGTCAGCTCCTGGATCAGGGGTCCAATGAGGTCCAAGGATGGTTGCACGGCCAGAGGTTGGGTGGCTATAGCGCTGACTAGCGCGTGAACCCCCGTCACCTCCGTCAATGCCTCCGCCTGGCGGCCAAGTCGGTCAGCGGCAGCCGCCATTCTCTCCGCGGCGCGTGCGTGGTGAATCGTCACCCATACCAGCGCGCAGGTGGCGATGAAGAGGCCAACGGCGGCGAAGCACGTGACGTAGTTGACGATCTGTTCCATTCAACCCTCTTCCGCTCGCTCCGCTTCGTAATCACCATTAAGCAGCTCCAATACCAAATTGTCTGCGAGGTCTTCCGATGTGAGCCCCTTGTCCTTCTCGGACACTCTCCACTCGGGCGTGTGACTTCTCTCACCTGACTTTTTGAAGTAGAGAGTGTAGGTCTTCTCGGGCGGCCCTTCTTGTCCGTGAAAGCTGGCGCCAATGGTGTCGCCACTGCGCGCGAGGTGCAACGTTGCGCGCTCGGTTCGGACTTCGAGCGTGTCTTCGCCGTTACCTACCTTGAGGGAATAACCGTACGCCCGGTTCAAATGGCCCACGAGACTGCTGAGCTCGGCCTGAAGTCCCCTCCAAAGTTGTTGCAGTGCACCCTGGTGGTCAATCTGATCACGCCGGAACGCTCGCTCCTTCCTCTCCTCGTAGATTTCTTGTGCACGGAGTACAGCCTTTGACCCATCTATGTTCATACCACCCCCTTTGCAAGGATTTATTTTACTACACACGCAGCGCCGGCGGCCAGCCCCTCTGTTCTAACTCTTATCAGTTCTCCCAGGCCATCACCGTCGCGTGCATCGCCTGGGCGTTCACCACCACCCGCCGACGATGCCGGCGCCTCTGGACCCCTCCTCGAGGTCCATGATCGCGTCCCCGCCCAGCTCCTTCGCCCTCGCCTTGAGCTTGTCCACAGCGCCCTCGACGCCGCCCGTTGCCGGCGAGACCGCGCCTCGATCACCGTGATGACGTGGTACGGCCTGGCCGCCAGCTGGGCGGGAGTGGCGATGTCGATGCCGACGACGTGCGGCGGGGCGCAGCCCGCCACCAGGAACAGCAGGCCGACGAGGATCGCTAGAGAGACGAACCACGCCAGCCAAGTCGCCGCGCCCCCCCTCGCGGTGCGGGGCGGGGATCGTGATCGGGCTGACTGGGGCCGATTGGCGGACAACCGGAGGTGCAGGGTGATCCGGCTCGCGAAAGACAGAGCAAGTGCAAGGTGCAGCGGCAGGAGCCGGTTTCCCCTGGGACGCGGGCTAGTTCTGTCAGGTGTGTGACGAATGGCTGGGGCGACTTCGGAACACGCGGTCGAGAGCCTCTCGGGGGCGCTGGACGCCATCCTCGAGTTGTTGTCGGGTGCCGGCCGCGTTGTCGAGGCCTGCAACCACCTGTCGGCGGTGCTCGAGAAGGCGAGCGTGCCGCCGCCGAGGGACCTGCCAGCGGGCGTGCGGCCTGACTTGCACCGCCTGATCGCGCTGCTGACCCTTCCCACGTGGAGCGAGGTCCTTCGCTGGGCGGCGCCTCTTGAGGTGGACCTCCGCGATCTGGTGGAGGCAGAGGTTGCGTATGCGGAGCGGGTGACGGTGAAGACGGCTCAGAGGTGGCGGAGCGACGGCGATGGTCCGCCTTATCGAAATGAGGTGGGCATTCGTTATCCGGTGGCCTGGTACTGGGACTGGCGACACAAGGGCCGGCAGACTATGACCGCCCAGAGAAGCACGCGGGGGCGCCGCCGCTCGTAGGAGAGAGCGCCTGGAGGCGGGGTATCACGTTCGCAGTATCCGCGCATTGCCGCTCGTTGGAAGTCTATATGGGGAATGTGGGCTTACAGGACTTGGCACATAAGCGCCGTTCGCACTGCCAGGGAGTATGCCCCGCTGACGTTGTTGTACATATTTGCATAAGCCTGTTGCATTGCAGCCACAAGAGTGCGAAGCTTCAGCCGATTGGCAACGGGCCGGCTTGACTAAGGGGTATACACTCATAAGAAGGCCGCACCACAAATGGGATTTGCGGCGTGCAGCATGAGAGGAAACGCATATGACAAGACATGGACGTCCCGATCTGAAACAGGACCCGCTGGTTGACAAGTTGCTGCCTGACCCCTCGCAGGCGTCCCCAGAGGTGGTAGCGATGGTGGGGTTTCTCGGAAAGAGCACTCGGCAGGGTTTTTGGCGTGTGTATTTTACGGCGGAGTTGAATGATTACGCGGAGGTAGCCGAGGCTGACTTGATCCACACGCAAGCGAAACCGTCCACAGAGAGCCCAATGGGGGGCACGGTCGTTTGGATTAGGCGGCAGGCCCAGGTGCAGCGTATCCGAACTCAATCGGCGCAGGCGCTGTCGATCGCGGGCGGGTGGACTAACACAACCCAAAGCCGTGAGAGAAACCCGCTAGGACCGCCGGAGAGTCTCTTTTTGATACATTATTTGAACTTCCTGTTGAACTTCTACGGTATACAATGAGCATTCTCAGAATCTTTCGACGCGCTCTCAGTCGCAGCCGCTCGATGTAGCGGCAAAAGGGACAACGACACAGACCAAGACTTCCTAAACTTCACCGGCGTGGCTGGCACGGTGGCCGAGATCATCGTCCAGGCCGATAACCGGCCCATACTCGTTCTCGTTCGATCTCAACGTCGCTAAGCTCCTCGGCGGCGTGTTCACCAAGTTCCTCGGAGGTGGCTCATGATTATTGGTATTCTCCAACACCTCACGCCGGATCCCCAACTCTTAACGCTTCCGGCTACCGTGGCGTTGACTCAGCGCCTTTCTACCAACTCTGTCGACTCACCGCCGCAGGAGGTCACGCTGGTTTTCAGACTCGAGGGGGCCAGCGACATCTGGTTCGACAATGGCACAAAGACGTGCACGCTCGTCGTGGTCGTCGACCAATTTGGTAACCTCATTCCTCCTCCCGCGGTGCACCTCGTCCGCGGTGCGGGCACGCCGGCACCCCTCGTCCGCGGTGCGGGCAGGCCGGCGGCCGCCGTCTCGATCCACGAGGTGATCACGGACTCCGCCGGGAATCACATCAGCGACGCCTGCGGTGTCCTCGTCGAGGTTTGACCGAGGGGAGCAACAGCCGGGGGCCGGGCCGAGGGTCGGATGTATCGGCTCGCGTTACTCCTCCTCCTGCGCCGGAGCGCCGAGCACGGCAGATCTGTGCTCGCCGTTGTCCAGTCCGTAGATGCGCGCCAGCTCGCCCGATGCCACGTCGGCCTCGTAGGCGGCGGGCTCGCCTTGCCGAAGGTCCCCAAGCGGCGGCGCTGCACACCTCCGGCAGGCAGGACAGCACCGGAGCGGGGCGAATAGAGGCCCGCCGACTATCGCGGGGCGAGAGCAATGCATTGGTCATGGGAACGGCCGTAGTCTTCGTCCAGCGGCGTGGGGGGTCGAGGGACGAAGTGACGTTCTCCCGCCGTGGGCAGTGGGGGATCGCCGAGGAGCTCGCGCACGAAGCTCTCGTAGAGCGCGGCGGCCCGGAGGAGCGAGGGGCCATGGTGGTGCAGGTATACGCGCTCGCCGAGGGTGGCGGCCTCGTGGCCGAGCAGCTGGGCCGAGTGCTCCGGGGCGATGCCGGCCCGCGGATGGATGGTCTTCGCCGTGTGGCGGAGCACCTTGACCGGGACCCGGTCGCCAGTCTCGCCTGGCCAGATGCGGGCGCCGAGCACAGCCGTGTCGAGCGGGGTTGGCGAAGCGGCCTGGAGCACGCGGAGCCGTGAGCGCGCACTGGTGAGGACGGCGTCCCAGGTCTCGTTGAGCCGATGGAGGTGCTGCCCGGGAAGGCGACCGGGAACGAGCAGGATCGAGCCGGCGGGACGGGGGATAGCGCGGAGGAGCTGCACCGCGTGCGGGCCGAGGTAGAGGAAGCGGCCCTGGCCGCGGCGGCGGTCCCCCTTGAACCAGGTCAGGTCGCCGGCGAGGAGCTCGGCGCGGTGGCGGCAGCCGGTGTAGACCGCGATGCGGAGGGCGGCAAGCGCGGTCGATGAAGGGACGTGGCGCGACATTGGGCCGGAGTGGCGGGCGCGCTCCTCGAGCTCGCGCAGGGCGTCGCCAATGGCGGTGAGGTCCAGGTCACGCAGGTAGTGTGCGGAGACCACATCGAAGGGCTCCGCCTCGAGGAATGGGTTCTTGAGCAGGTAACCTTGGCGGCGCGCGAACTCGAAGACCGTCCGCCCCTGAAAGAGGCAGTGGTTGGCGGTCGGGTGGCCGTCGGTCCAGGGCCGCACGGCCTGGACCTGGGCTGCGACCCCTTCGATCAGCTGCTCGACGCGGGCGGGGGTGACCTCCTTGAGCCGGCTGGCGCCGAGACGGGGGAGCAGGTGGACCCGCCAGAGGAAGTCGTAGAACTCAAGCGTGCGGGCCGACCGCTTGGTCGACTTCTTGCGGACGTACTCGGCGCGGAAATCCTGCCAGAGGTGTTCGACGGTCATCTGCCGGCCCATGCGCAGGCTCGGCTCCTCATCCTCGTCTTCGACAGCGCGGACGATGCGGCGGACGGCCAAGCGGGCCTGGTCGAGGTCGGCGATCGTCGAGTCGAGGTACACTCGCGCGACGCGCTGCCAGCGGTTGCCGCCGTCGAGGCGCGCGCCGAGCTCGACGGAGTGGCGCTGGACGCGGAGCATGCAGGCGCGGATGGCGTCGCGGCCGACCTCGCGGATGTAGTAGGGGTTCGTCTCGGCGAGGTGCTCGTAGGCGTAGCGGACGACGTCGGGGGTGATGCGGGGGAAGACGGTGCGGCGCGACGAGGAGCGGGGTATCGTGGAGCTGGGCACGAAGGGTGACCTCCTTGATGAGCGGCCGGCTGGCGGCCTTTGTACGAAGTTGTACTTGGAGGCCCCGGGAAACGGGGGGAATCCGGCGGAAACCGGGTACGGCCTCCGGCCCGCCCGATCCGACCAAGTGCAACGGCGGCTCGGTTTAGGAGGTGTAGGTGGGAAAACTGGAGAACCCCTTTGTTTTCATGGGGTTCAGGGGGTCCCGGGTTCAAATCCCGGCGTCCCGACCAAGATCCTCTGATTTTTCAAAGAGTTAGCTCAACGCCTTAGAAGGCTAACTGGCGCCCGGTACTTTCCCGGCACTTTTCCGTCTGCCTCCCGCAGCGCGGCGCTGACGGCGCTGAAGCTCGATCGCCTGCTCCGCGACGACCCGTAGCCAGTCCGACATGGAGGAGCGCCTCGCGGCCGCAGCCGACCGCCCGATGCGGGCTTTTTCTTCGGCAGTAACCAGGAGACCGATTGACTCGGCCCTACGCACCATGGCAATGCTATTGCCAGGTCCATCGAACGCGCGCTGGTGAGTAGCGGCCAGGGGCGGATCGGCCAGGCGACGTTCAGTTGGCCTTCGAGGGCGGGCCAACGGTGTTGGCGGTGCCCGACTGTACGCCGTTGAGCTCCGCTCTGCGGCAGGCGCTGTTGAACGCCGGCACCGACGTGCGACCGTTCGCCTCCGAGAACCTGAGCGGCGCTCCGGTCCTGTCGTTCCTGGCCGCGACCCTCGACGACGCGATCCGCGCGTCTACACGCGCGCCGCCACCGACCCGGCGCTCGGTGCGGGCAGCGATCTTTCCGGCCTTGGGCCGCGCGCCGCCGATCCCCACTTGCGGAACATCGCCCACCCGTCCTCGCCCGAACCGCCGTTCGAGCCGGGCGATCTGGATCGCGGCCCGGTGGTAATCGACCAGCCCGGTGGGCCGGGCCCGGGGCCCGCCCCCGGTGGGGGGGCCGACGCCGGCCGGCTGCCTGGGGTGCCTGCTGTGGCCGTTCGCTTGGCTGCGCGCCCTGCTCAGGAGGCTACGGTCGCTGCTGTCGCTGCTGCCGTTGGGGGGTCATGGGCGGGGTGCAATCGTTCGTGCCTGGCGGCGGCGCGCCCGGTCGAGCTGGCCAAGACCTATGACTTTCACCGGATGATCGCCTTGCTGGGCAAGTATGCGGATTCCGGCGAAGGCGACCACCTGTTCCGACGAAGGCGACCACTCGTCGGAGCGAAGCGACGGGCGGAGGCTCGTGGTTGGTTGAAGT
>DATNKH010000025.1:0-4501 GCA_035603475.1 Thermoanaerobaculia bacterium | reverse complement strand
CCGCCAGCGGCCCTCCGTCCTCCCACTCCGGCTGTCGGTCCCTCCGGCGACCTCTGGAGGGCCTGGTCGGGGGTGATGACGCTAAGCGGAGCGCAGCCTGTTAATCGCTACGCCGAAAACGCCGCCGATGGTGCCAAGGATGAGGCCGGGTAGGAGCATCAGGAGCGGCAGGGTCAGGACCTCTGCCAGGCCGCCGCTGGTGCGGATGGCGTTCATGGTGAGGGGATCGTGCCAGGCGGCGAGGAGGGTGATGGCACCTGCTAGCTCGAGGGGGGCGGCGATGGCGGCTGTGGCGAGGCCGATGACGGGGCCGGCGGCGAAGGAGCCGGAGCGCGCGGCGGCCCGGAAGGCGGCGAGCAGGACGATGCCGGCGCCGAGCAGGGTCGAGACGTTGGCTCGGGCATGGAAATCGGCTGGCGGCACCAGCCAGTCCAGGGCCGTTCGTGCAAGGAAGGCGACGGCGAACAACGCCGCCCAGAGGCGGGCGCTTCGCCACACGAAGCCGAGCACCTGGGTGACGTACCAGAGATCCGCTCGGTGGTGGCCGCGCGCGGGGCGAACGCTCTCGCGGTACTGCTCGAGGAGATCGCCGGACACGCTGTCGGAATCGTCTGGAGTGAGGAAGGCTCGCAGCAAGACTTCGGCCCAGCCCGGAGGCGTCGCGTCGATCGTCATGCGTGTCCTTTCAGCGGCCACACGAGGCCGCGCCAGAGGTTGTCGACGGCCGCCCGGGCTTCATTGAGCGCGCGCAGTCCTGCGAGCTCCAAGCGATAGAAGCGCCTCGCCCGGCCGCCGCGAACCGGCGTGCCTGGGCCGAGGCTGGACGTGATCAGGCTCTTCCTCTCCAGCCGAACGAGAGTGGCGTGCACGGCGCCGGCCGCCACGTCCCGCTCCATCCGCTCCTGCACCTGGTTGAGAATCGCACGGCCGTAAGCACCTTCTCTCAGCCGGACGATCGCCAGCAGCACAGCCTGTTCGAAGGAGCCGAGCACCTCAGCCATGACTACATTGTAGTTCTAATCGACCGGTTGTCAAGAGCTCCTGCCCTCCGGAGGTCGTTCAGGGATCGATGGCCGTAGAGGGAGGAGGCGGGACGCCTAAGTACACCGTTCCGTAAGTTCGGTGACGTATCCTGGTTCAGGCAGCACGACGAGCAGCCTCGCTGTCGAAGCGTGCAAGGATCCATACCGCCTGAGAGCCTGGAGGATCTTATCGGCATCCGAGGCATGCTGGTGAATCAGACGCTCGGCGGGGCCAGCGCCAGGACCGAGGGGACGCGGCCGGGCTCGGCCAGGCGCAGCAGCCCGTAGCCGATGCCGGCGATGCCGTTCATCAGGCCCGGCGACTCGACGGCGGCGCGCGTCCCGCAGCACCAGCCGTCGCGGCCGATGCTGGCGAGCACCTGCTGCGTCCGGCGCCGCACCTGCCGGCCGAGGGCGGCGTCGCCGCCGAGCTGCCGCTCGGCGCTGGCGAGGAAATCGAGGTTGCCAAGGTCGCCGTGGCAGAGGCAGTGGTTCTGGCCGAAACCGTGTTCGACGGTCAGCCGCACGGCCTCGGCGACCTCGGATGCGAGCGCCGCCCCGGCCGCTGCCATGGCCGGCCCGGACGGCGCCGCCTCCAGGTGGCGCAGCGCCGCGAGCCGCGCGATGCCGATGCCGGGAGCGCCGTAGCACCACGACATGGCGACGCTGTCGCCGTGCGCCGCCGCCGCGGCGGTGCCGCCGCCGAGCCAGCGCGCGAGCTCGGGCCAGAACACCTCGCGCTCCCAGGCGAAGGCGGCGAGGCCGGCGTCGGTGAAGCGGCGGTCGCCGGCCGCCGCGCCCAGCGCGACGAGTGCGAGGGCGATACCGGTCACGCCATGGGCGAAGCCGGTCTGGGAACGCTCGGAGGCCAGCCGGGTCAGCCAGCAGATCCCCGCCCCGCGCCCCTCGGCGCGGGCCAGGAGGTGCTCGCCGCAGCGCACCGCCACCGCCAACGCCCGCGGCCCGGCGCCGGCGCGGTGCGCGGCCAGCAGGCCCGCGATCGCCCCGGCGGCGCCGGCGACCACGTCCAGCTCGCGGTCCCGCGCCAGCCGCGCATCGATCAGCTCGATCTCGGGTGCCGCCTCGGCCAGCAGCCCCGAGTCGCGCCACAGCGCGGCGAGGTGCGCCCACACATAGAGGATGCCGCCCGGACCCTGCATCAGGCCGATGTAGGGCGGTTCTGGCGGCTCGGCCGGCCGCCCTGCCGGTCTGCCTGCCACATCGGCTGCTTCGCGTTCCATGCTCTCCCGCAGCGTGGCCAGCGCCGCGCGCGCGAGGTCCGCGGTGCGCGCGTCGCCGGTGACGGCATGGAGACAGCCCAGGAAGAGGGCGATGCCGGGGGTACCCAGGTAGAGGTCGCGCGGCACGGGCGCCAGCGACCAGCGCTTGTCGCTGAACTCCAGCGCCACCCAGCTCACATGGCGGGCGTCCCGCACCGCGGTCGCGGCGAACCAGTCGCCGGCGTTACGGGCCGCGGCGAGCAGCCGCTCGCGCAGCTCCCGCCGCGGCAGCGGGCGTCCGGCCGCCACCCGCGGGTAGCCGGTCCACCGCGCGGGGTCGCTGCCCAGCCGGCGGGTGGCGAGCGACATGCGCAGCAGTCCGAGCTGGCGATCGAGGTCCACCTCGCCCATGCCCGCCAGGCGTCGCTCGACCGCGGCCATGGCCGGCTCGGGGAAGAATCCGGCCAGCCGCCCGCCTCGGCTGTCCACGAGATCGGGTGAGCCGGGTGTGACGGTGAACACCGGCACGTCGCCGGCGAGCAGATCGCGGTGCTCGGCGGCGGCCACCAGCGCCAGCTCGGGCTGCTCCTCGGCCCCGAGCCACAGGCGATCGAACAGCAGGTCCCGGTCGAGGGCGTCGCGCAGCACGTCGGGATGATAGCTCTCGCCGAGCAGCCGGGCGTAGATCTGCGTCGGGCGCAGCACCGCCCGCACCGGCACGCCGCGGCAGCGGGCGAGCGGCCCCTGCGGGGCGAGCAGCTCGGCGCGGCGCTCGATCAGCCGGCGGTAGACCGCCGCGAAGCCCGCAGCCAGCTCCTCGCCGTGCTCGGCCGCCTCGGCCTCCTGGCGCCCCCTGCCGTCCTCCCCGGCGAGGAACGGGACGTTGGCCCCCCCGGGCAGCGGCAGCCGCTCGCGCACCACGTGCATCTCGTCGGTGCCGCCCCGCGCCAGCGCCAGCACCGGCTGCGGCGAGAGCTGGCCCGCCACCGCGGCCAGGCCGCTGATGTCGACGCCGGCGAAGCCGTCGCCCGCCCCCACCAGGAACGGCAACAGACCGATCCGTGGCACCGAGTCGTTGAGCAGGCGGCCGACCAGGCGCTTGTCCGGCGCTGCCAACGGCTGGAGCGGCAGCCGCGGCTGGAAGAGGGTCTCCAGGTCCACCAGCACGGGATGGCCGCCCGCCGCAATGAGATTCTCGAAGTGGCAGTCGGTGGCCTCCAGAGCGTAGAGCAAGGCGAGCAGGCCGCCCAGCCGCCGGTAGAACGCCGCCACCTCCGCGGGGTCCCGGCAGCCGTGCGCGGCGACGAACTCCATCCAGCCGTGGCTGCCCCGGTCGAGCACCGCGACCGTGCGCGGGCTGCCGTCGCCGGTGTCGCCGAGCCAGGCCAGGAGCTCCTGGAAGCGCTGCTCGGCGGCAAGTGGCCGCGGCTTGTAGACCAGCCGCGCGCCGGAGGCGAAGGTGAGGACGCGCACCGAGCGGCCGCCGCGGTGCCGGTCGCCGGCGCCGCCGTCGATGCCGCTGAGCAGGCCGGGGTGGCGCCCGGCGAAGAAGTGGCTGAGGAGGAGCGGCGCGTCGGCCGCCAAACGCTCCATCAGCTCGAGCCCGGTGTCCACCCACTGCGCGAGCTCGCGCATCACCTCGCGCGCCAGGACCGGGTACTCGCCGAGCAGCGCGGCGGCGACATCGCGCCGGCCGAGGCGGGCCAGGAACGACTGGAACCGCTCCGCGGCGGTCTCGCCGCTCAGCAGATCCAGGTGGCGGGCCACGTGCAGCTCCAGCACCAGGGTGCGGGCGACGACCGGGAGCAGGCGCGCCGGCAGGCTGGCCGCGAGCAGCGCCTCGGTCTCCGCGGCGGCGAACAGCGGCTCGGCACCGCGGGCCGAGGAGGCCCCGGCCGCCGCCGCGAACCGCGCCAGGCCCTGGCGCAGGCGAGCCCGCGCCCGGTCGATCCACGGGCGGACGGGCGCGAGGAGAGGGTCGAGGTCGGGGCCGGGCGCGGATGGCGGTTCCCCGCCAGGCGCGGCCGGCTCGCCGCCCGGGGCCTCCACGCCGAGGTCGCGCATCCAGGGTGGGAGCCCGCGCAACGCCGCGCCGGCAACGTGCGCCGGCGTGGCGAGCAGGTGCGCGAACCCGGCGGGGTCCAGGCCGGCCTGCGCCAAGCGTCGAGCGAACCGTTCCGCGGAATGGAAGGGGGAGAGGGCGCGCCACTGCGCCAGGCGCCAGCGCGCGGTCTCGTCGAGCCGCAGGGTGTCACACGG
>DATNKH010000024.1:0-4176 GCA_035603475.1 Thermoanaerobaculia bacterium | reverse complement strand
CCCCGAGCCACGAAAAACGGCGCTGCGAAACCTTCCGGTCACCCGCCATGGGCGGCGGCACCGCCGCGGGCCTCGCTGGCGTATGCCCGCAGGCCCCCGGCCAGCGCCTCGGCGATGTACTGGCGGTAGAGCGGCTTGGCGAGGAGCCGGGCCTCCTCGGCGTTGGAGGCGCAAGACACCTCGGCGAGGATGGCGGGCATCTGGGTGGAGAGCAGCACGATGAACGGGGCCGACTTGACCCCGCGGTCCTCGATCCCCGGATTCACCCGCCCCAGCGACCGGAAGAGCGCGCCCTGCACGACCTCGGCGAGCTGTCGTGACTTGTCCTGGCGGACGCCGGCATAGATGCCGTCGAGCAGTTGGCGCATGTCGGCCATCGAGTAGCCGGAGTCGCGGTTCTCGAGCGCCGCGAGGCGGTTGAGGAAGGGATCGTTGGTCGGGCCGAGGAAGTAGGTCTCGACGCCGCGCGCGGTGCGGTTCTCGATCCAGTTCACGTGCACCGAGACGAAGACGTCGGCGCCCGAGCGGTTGGCGATCGCCGCGCGCTCGGCCAGCGACACCGCGTGGTCTTCCTGCCGGGTCATGACGACCTCGAAGCCATGCCCCGCCTCGAGCAGCAGGCGCAGGCGGCGGGCGATGTCCAGGGTGATGTCCTTCTCGAGCACCCCGAGCGGCGTCCTCGTGCCGAGGCTGTCGCCGCCGTGCCCGGCGTCGAGAGCGATCTTGCGCACCGCGAGCGGCAGCACCGCGGGATCGATCGTGGACGCCGCCGCCAGGCTGGACGAACGCGCCGGCAGGGAAAGCGAGCCGCCTTCCCCGGCGGGCGGCAGGTTCGCCGCCATCGGCAGGTTCGGCGCCAGGGCCGGTCGCGCCTGCGGCGCGCCGAGCGCCCGGAGGGGCGGCGGCGGGGCGGCGGCGAGGGTCGAGAGCAGCCGGGTCGAACCGATCAGAGCGGTCGACAGCGCCACCAGCACCAGGGCGCCCGCCAGGCGCAGGTACGGCACCCGGCGCGGCCGCGAGGGCCGGCGCATCCGGCCCTGGATGAGCTCCACGTTCTGCTGCACGAGGTCGTGCAGCAGGCGGCGCTTGAGACGATCGACGTTGGCCTTCGACTGCGGCATCCGAAGCAACCCGCGGTTGCGGAGCCCCTTTCGCGAGAACCGACTCGCCACCGGCGGCGCCTGGCCGCGGTGTAACCTCGCATGGAAAAAAGCTTCCAGGGCTCGAAAGTGTACTACAGGTGCGGCCACCACTTCACCTGGGAAAGGCTGGGGTAGCGGGTCCATTTCCCTCTGCCGACCTCTGGGCGAGGGGCCAAAGGCCGTCACCCGCGCCTGGCGTCCTTCAGGATCACGTCGGCCGCCTTCTCGCCGATCATGTAAATCGAGCTGACGATGAAGAAGCCCGGGATGCGCGGGAACACCGAGGCGTCGACCACCCGCAGGCCCGAGACGCCATGCACCCGGAAATCGCTGCTCAGCACTCCGCCCGCATCCCTGGCGCCGATCGCGCAGGTGCAGGAGGCGTGGTGCCCCCAGGCGTTGTCACGCACGAAGGTCTTGAGGTCGTCGTCGGACTGGACGTGTTCGCCCGGCAGCTCCTCCTCGGCGATCACCTTCTTCCGTTTCAGGTCCGCGGTCAGGGTGCGCACGTACTTGATGCCCTCGACGACCGAGTCGAGGTCCTTGCCGTCCTTGTCCGTGCCCTCGTCGAAATAGTGGAAGTTGATCTGCGGCGCCTGGCGCGGATCGGCGCTGCGTAACGTCACCTCGCCGCCGCGATTCTCGGTGTGGGCCTTGAGGATGGCCCAGGTGAGGTAGTTGAGATACCGCGGGAACAGGGCCGAGTACCCCGGGAAGTATCCCCGGAAGAGGCCCAGCAGCGCGAAGCAGAAGAGGTCCGGCAGTGGGCGCGCGGGCGCCGATCTCTTGATGACCGCGAGGACCGCGCCGTTGGTGGTGTAGACGCCCTTGCGCGGCGACCCGGCCCACTGCTGGTACTGGGGATCGCCCTTGGCGAACTTCGCCCCCTTGAGCATCGACCAGGTCTCGAACTTCATCCGGTTCACGACCCCGACCTCGTACCGGTCCTGCAGGTTCTGGCCGACGCCGGGCAGGTCGACGCGCACCGGGATGCCCCAACGCTCGAGGACCGCGCGCGGCCCGATGCCGGAGAGCATGAGGAGCTGCGGCGTGTTGAAGGCGCCGCCGGCCAGGATGACCTCGCGCGCGGCGCGGACCTCGCACCGCTCGCCGCCGTCCTGGATCGGGCCGCCATGGGGGCGGTACAGCCGCCGCCCTTTCAGGTACTCGACGCCGGTGGCGAGTCCCCGCTCGTCGAAGAGCACGCGGGTGGCCAGGGCGTCGAGCTCGACCTTCAGGCGGTCCGGGTGCCGCCGGCGGACGTCGAGGACCCGCTCGCGGGTGCCGCGCCGGGCATGGCCGTGGGTGGCGAGCGGCGGGACGCGGATCCCCACCGCGTTGGCGACGTTGAGCCGCCAGTCGTTCGGGTCGGCCTGGCCCTGGAAGAGCCAGCGCACGCGCTCGATCGGCTTGCCTTCCTGCTCCGCGGCGTGGAACGCCGAGGCGAGGATCGTCTTCACCAGGTCCTCGTCCTGGAAAGCGGCTTCGGGGATCGCCTTCTCGGTGCTCAGCCAGCCCCGCCAGCCGTGGCGCGTGGGGTTGATGCCGAGCCAGCTCAGCCAGCGGTACGGCAGGCGGTAGTGGCAGTTCTCCAGCAGCTCGAAGTAACGACGCATGGCGCCGGACCGCCAGGAGCTGTCGCCGGTCGCCGCGGCGATCTCGTCCCAATCGGCGTTGTGCGGATAGATGGTGAACATCGCGTTGTGCGCGGTGCAACCGCCCAGCGTCCCGGCGCGGGGATAGAGGACGCCGTCGACCTCGACGCCGTTCCACGTCTGCCGGTACTTCTCGTCGCGGCGCTGCTTCTCGAGGTCCCGGTAGTGCCGGACGAAGAAGTCCCAATGCATCGCCTCGTTCTCGGAGGCGATGGCATGGAAGACCGGCACGTCGTAGTCGTCCGGCAGGTGGTTGCCGTGGGGATCGATGGCGTCGCCGCCCGCGAGCAGCCGCGGGTCGCCGCCGGCCTCGAGCAGAGTCACCGTATGCCCTGCTTCGGCGAGCCGTGCCGCGACCGTGCCGCCGCCGGCGCCGGAGCCCACCACGACGTATTCGCAGTCGGCTTGCGGGTTCATTTCTCTCCTTCATCCGGCGGCGCCGGGCGCCACCAGGGACATGGTGCCCGGCCGAAGGCGATGCCGTGATCGATCTGGATCGTTGTCTTAAGTAAACTCTATCACAACCCCGGCAGCGCGGCGGGACACGCGATGCCGCGCCCGGACACCCTCACTTCGTCGTGGCGGCCCTGGGACTGGCGGCCGTTACTTGCCGCGCAGGTGGATGTGGAGCTGGCGCGGTCCCGGTTCGATGGCGGTGACCTGCACCTCTCGCTTGCCCAGGTCGAGCACGATGTGCAGGTCTCGGGGAGGATGGTAGCCGGTACGGATCTGCAGCAGCTCAGCGGTACCCACCGCGAGGCGAGACGAAGGGTACGGGCGGTCGATGCCGGTGATCCGGACCACTTCGCGCACCGGCGAACCGCCGAGCCGCTCGTGGGAGTAGTTCTGGCCGGTGAACTCGCCGTTGCCCCACAGCACCACGTCGGTACCATCGGCCGACGCCTGCCAGGAGATCCGCTCGATGGCCGTGACCCGGGCGGCCGCAACCGCCGCCGCCGGCCCACCCGCGGTACGGCCGGCGCCTGCCGTCGCCACGGGTTCCAGCACGGCGCGCCCCCCGGACGGAGAGGCGGCAGAGCCGGCAGGGCCGGGAGCGGCGCCTCCCGCGGTCGCGGCCGCAGCGCCCCTGGCGTTCGCGGCGCCGGCGGCCGGGGTCGAGGCTGAAGACCCGGCGAGGGGCTTGTCGGCGGTCGCCAAGGTCGCGGCGACCGCGGCCGGCGCGGCCGGGACGGCAGCGGCAGCGGTGGCGCGGGAGGCCGGCCGGGCAGCCGCGGCCACGGACGGCGGGGCGGCGCCGGGCGCCGAGGGAGCCGAGGTGCCGGCCGGCGCCGCGGTGGCCGGAGAGCCCTTCATCGGCACCGGCGCCGGCGATGCCCCGGGGATCCCCGCGGCTCCGGTTGCCGGCGGCGTCGTGGCGG